>CAJQQO010000317.1 GCA_905480475.1 uncultured Pseudomonadales bacterium
TAGATATAGCAGCAGCGGGCAATCGGATAACTGTTTAAGCAGCGGCGGAAAATGCTGATCGTCCTTACAAAGCACCTGAGCACCGCTTTGATGCAGCCAATCTACCGTGCGCTCGGCGGCCTCCCACTGCGGGCTAGCCTGAGGATTTGCTAAAAACCGCTGCAGCTCTCGCCGACCTAGCGCGCGCAATCCGGGAACAGAATTGGGGTCAATCCCTTCATCAAATAACTTATCAATAGAGCCTGCGTGCGACAGTAATTGGCTTTGGCCAATGGGACCAATCTCTGGAATATGTTGCAGTGCAATCAGCTTAAAGCGGGGGTCTTGAATGCTAATACGTGAGCTATCAGAAGGCTTAGTAACAGTGGCTTTATCCGCAGCTGTAGGATTTGATGCGGATAAAGAAGAGTGAGTATTGCTAGTGGAGTCGCTCATAAGATCATCCTTGATCAGTGGTGTATTGCCGAATCAACGAAAAAATCGGCGAGCTAAAAGTTCAAATGAGATAGTAGCGAGGAATGCGAAAGCAGTCAAAATATGCACCTGTCGTGGCGAATATTTTGACTGCTAGTCTATTGGCGTTTTTGAATAACAGCTGAATAACAGCGTGGAGCTATGACTAGTGGCTAGTCATACAAAAGCTAGGGGTTAGCCACTTCATCAAACACTGACAAAGTGCGCTCGGCTTCTAAAACCAGACCGTAACTCACTTTCTCAAATACTTTAAATACGATAAGCAGTCCGGCGCGCTCGCTAGGTAACTCAACCTTGCCTTTACCAATGCTGTCGCGAATGGTTTCGCCACGCTGATTAACGCCTAATACATCACCGGTTGCCAAACCTTCACGGATACCGCGATTAATCACCACCACATCGTAACGGCCGATTTTAGCTACACCACCTTCAACCGCAATGATCACCCCGTCCACATCGACGTCAGGCGCTTTTGGATAAAAGATTGAATTCACTTCTTCATCAGCAAAGGCTAAAAAGCGATCGCCCATTCTGATTTCTTGGCTACTGGTATTCAGTAAAATACTGGTCACGCCCTGCTCTTCATCTTCAGCAGTGATTCGACCGGTGCCTACTTCTCTTGCTTGAATACCCAGTTTTTCTCGCGTATCAGGATCACGGAACTCCTGACCTTTACGGTAGATACCATAAAACTTACCCGGTGCAGTAAAATCACCTCTGGCATATACACGATCTCCAGCGGCACTGATGATTCGACTGTCAGTGCCAGCCAACACGTATGGCGCCTGCTTTAAGGTGCCTTTTTCAACAACACGGCTGCGAGAAAGAAACGAGCTAATTGCATCAAGCGGGATAGCGGGAATTGCGGCGCCCAATTCAGAACTTCGCATTTGCGGGGTCAGTTTCACTGCACCGCTGCGGTTAATCACTAGTCGAGGCTTACCATCAAGATAAATTAACGACAGGATATCGCCAGGATAGATAAGATGTGGATTGGCAACTTGGGGGTTAGCCTGCCAAATTTCCGGCCACAACCACGGCGTTTTTAGGAACATCTCGGAAATATCCCATAAAGTATCGCCAGATTTAACGGTATACGTCCCCGGGTGATCAGAGCGTAATTCAACTTGTCCGTAGGCGAAATGCCCTTGAGCGACGGTTAGACATAAAACCAACCCAAGCCAAAATTTCTTCATGTGAATTTCCTTCAAAGCCAATAATGCCAATATCGATCAAACGTTTGTTATCAAGCGTCGTTATAGAACCCGGTCTTAGAACCAAGCCATACAGACAGCGCTACTCGCGTGATCTAATGCATCGAGGGTTTAATATTTACCCAACGGCTGCAAACTTTCTGGCGCGATCTGTATAATATAGCAGTCCACATCGGCTCCAGCGGCAAATTTTCCGCATAAATGTCGGTAATTACTGGTTTTTTCTTGCTGGTCGTACATGAACGTGACGATTGTCTCGATAAAATTTGATCAATTTCACAATCCGGCGGCTTATATCACCCCGCCTTGTTTATAGCGCGTACAGTCCATGGCCATATTAGATATTTTAGAATTTCCCGATCCGCAGCTGCGGACCATTGCCAAACCGGTAAAAAATGTGGATGCCAGCATCAAACAGCTGGTTGATGACATGATCGAGACAATGTACGACGCAGAGGGCATTGGCCTTGCAGCGACGCAAATCAATGTGCACAAACAAGTCATAGTGATCGATGTTTCCGAAGAGCGCGACCAAGCCTTGGTCTTTATCAACCCCAATATTGAAGTGGTCGACGCCGAATTGCATGAATATCAGGAAGGCTGTCTATCAGTGCCCGGATACTACGAAGAAGTATCCCGTCCGGTCGGTGTTAAAGTTAACGCGCTAGATCAAAATGGTGACGCTTTTGAGATGCAACCCGAGGGATTATTGGCTGTTTGTATTCAGCACGAAATCGATCATCTCAACGGCAAACTATTTGTTGATTACCTATCAGCGTTAAAGCGTAATCGGATAAAACAAAAGCTACAAAAAGAACGCCGAACAGCCTAATGCTTTAGCGAATATCTGACCGATAAAATCACCCTTTAACGCTTAATTCCTAACAGGAAAAACCTTGCGCATTATTTTTGCCGGCACGCCGCCATTTGCAGCTGCACATTTAGAGGCTTTGTTAACCCAAAGCGAACATAAGCTTGTGGCGGTTTATACCCAGCCCGATCGCCGTTCAGGCCGTGGGAAAAAATTACACGCCTCGCCAGTTAAGCAAGTGGCTGAACAAGCTAATATCCCCGTTTACCAACCGCTAACTTTAAGAAATCCTGATGAACAAAAAATCCTTGGCGAGCTAAATGCCGACGTGATGATTGTTGCCGCCTATGGATTAATTCTACCCGAAGCGGTTTTAAATCTGCCTCGCTTGGGCTGCATTAATATCCACGCCTCTTTATTACCGCGCTGGCGCGGTGCTGCACCCATTGAGCGTGCCATTATTGCAGGCGATAAAGAAACCGGCATCACCATAATGCAAATGGATATAGGTCTTGATACTGGCGATATGTTATTAAAAGAAAGCTGTGCTATTGCGCCAAGAGAAACCGGCGATAGCTTGCGCGAAAAAATGATAACCTTAGGAAAACCCCTATTAATTAAGGCTATTTCCGCGCTTGCTGACAATACATTGACGGCTGAAAAGCAAGATGATAGTCAAAGTAATTACGCCTCCAAAATAGAAAAGCACGAGGCACAAATTAACTGGGCTGATACAGCGGATTTAATTGATGCAGCTATTCGCGCCTTTACATCAGCATTAGCTTGTCATACTTTTTTAAATGAAAAGCGCATTCGTATTGTTGACGCAGCCGCAATAAACAAAACCGGCAAGCAAATAGCATCGGCTGATGCGGGCACAATAGTTGAAGTAAATAAAAATGCTATTGCCGTGCGCTGTAATAATGTAAACGACAGCAGCGGCAAT
>CAJQQO010000318.1 GCA_905480475.1 uncultured Pseudomonadales bacterium
TTCGAGCCATCGTATCGGAAATCCGAGAAATTAATATTGTTAGACATAAAATATACTGCTCATCGCTTTAAAGCCGGAGCTTCTGGAAAGCTGAGTTTCGGAAAGACTAGATTTTGGGAACGCAACTAGTCATTCAGAAAAACACCGGCCTAGACAAAAAAGTCAAAGTTTAAAGCAAAAGCAGCACTGCACCAATAACTATTACCAGTAGTGTTCCCATCATGCCAAGAACCCTCACGATTAGCGCAGTTTTAAAGGCGATAGCAATATAATGCAACAAGCGCGCAATCACTAAGGTCGCACCCAAAGCGTATAACCAGTCGGCAGACAAACCACTAAGCTCGTTTAGTAATAGAAGCATTAACGCCATAGGTACGGTTTCAATAAAATTGGCATGCGCCCTAATACGGCTTAACAATTGCTTATCACCGCCGTCGCCCAGTGAAATACTATTTGAACGGCGATAAATCGCTACGCGCAAGGTAAAAGCAACCTGCATTAACGCCAGTATGGCCGCAAACAGGGCCGTGATTGTGACTGATACCATTAGAGTCCCCTTATAAAAAAAGCTTTATTGGATTGATTCAAGCGAACCATAGCTTACATAACTTGCATTTTGCAAGCTATTTTCAAATAAACTTATCCTACGCTTGTTTCTCATGATTAAAGACGGCGATAATGGTGGCAATGAAAAAATCAGCCAATAAAATCTGTGAGCAACGCTCGCCCTGCCCGATCAACTTCGCCGTGGAAGTGTTAGGTGATAAATGGTCGCTGCTGATTGTGCGTGATTGTTTGCTTGCCAATAAATCGGCCTATAGCGATTTTTTGCAATCGCCCGAGGGAATCTCCACCAACATCCTAGCTGATAGACTTAAAAAACTTGAACAAAACGGCATGCTAGAAAAACTGCCCGATCCGCTCAACGGTAAAAAGCAGAATTACCTATTGACCGAAAAAAGTATTACGCTGGCAAGCGTGATTACCGATTTGATTATCTGGGGAGCTGCCAACGATGAGAATACCGGCGCCTCAACTGCCATGATTAAAAAAATCAAAAAAGATCAATGCGCTTTTAGCAAAGACCTGCAATCCCGCTATCGGGATTATGCCAAAGAGATAAAAAAACAATCACTCATTAGCTAAGGCAAAATGCTTTAACACACTTGCCGCAGAACATTCCCGACATGCTGATATGATCAGCCTTGTCTATTCAATTGATCATCCCAATACTGGTTATTTAAAACTATGCGCCCCTCTGAAACCTCGGTTGATATTAAAGAAGTCAGCTGGACCAGCTTAAAAGACCTTATCCCTTATCTATTTGAATTTAAGCTGCGTATTTTTCTAGCCTTGCTGTGCTTAGTCGCAGCAAAACTGGCCAGCGTGGGCCTACCGTTTATTCTGAAAGATATTGTTGACCAACTTAACGGTAAAGCTGAAGTCGCAGGATTCAGCAACAGTATTATTTCAGAGCCACTGGTATTGCTACCGCTGGCTTTATTATTGGCCTATGGTGTTGTGCGCTTCTCAAATGTCTTATTCGGTGAGTTGCGTGATACTTTATTTGGCCGAGTCACCGAGCGCGCAATGCGGCGTATTGGCTACAAGGTCTTTGCGCATTTGCATTCACTGGATTTAGCCTTTCATCTTAATCGCCGCACCGGCGGCTTATCACGCGAAATTGAGCGCGGCGTGCAGGGTATTAGCTTTTTAATGCGCTTTATGATTTTTAATATTATTCCGACCTTTTTAGAAATCGGTATGGTAATCGGTTTATTGGCTTGGAAATACGACAACGGCTTTGCATTGATAGTATTGTTCTCCGTGATTGCCTATGTAGGGTTTTCGGTGCTGGCAACTGAATTACGCACCAAATTTGTTAGAGAGGCAAACGCTGCCGAATCTCGCAGCAGCACTCGCTCGGTTGATAGCTTATTAAACTTTGAAACGGTTAAGTACTTTACCAATGAGAGTTTTGAGTCAGAGCATTACGATAAAGAGTTGGCTAGCTGGGAAGTCGCCAAACGCCGCAACCGCTTGACCTTATTTGGTTTAAACGGTGGCCAGTCTTTGATTATCGCCGTAGCAACCACATCGGCAATGATTTTAGCCGCAAGCAATGTGGTTGATAAAAACATGACCTTGGGTGACTTTGTATTAATTAACGCCTTAATGATGCAAATATTTGTACCGCTTAATTTTTTGGGTTTTGTCTATAGAGAAATGAAAGGCTCGATGGCCAATATTGAAGCCATGTTTGCTTTACTCAAAGTACAACCCGCCGTAGTCGATAGCGATAATGCAAAACCGCTTGCACTTAAGTCGGGCAGCATTGAGTTTAAGGACGTTGATTTCGCCTACCATCCTGATAGAAATATTTTAAACGGCGTCAGTTTTAACTTACCGGCAAAGCAAAAATTAGCCATCGTTGGCAGTAGTGGTTCGGGCAAGTCCACTATAATGAAACTGTTGTTTCGCTTTTACGATATTCAATCCGGCAGCATTTTAATCGATGGTCAAAATATTAAGGATATCACCCAAGAAAGCTTACGCCGTGCTATTGGTGTAGTACCGCAAGATACGGTTTTATTTAATACCAGCATCTATGAAAATATTCGTTATGGCGATGTTAATGCAAGCGACGAAGCGATATGGGCAGCTATTCGTATGGCACATTTGGATGATTTTATTAAGCTATTACCCGAACGCGAAAATACTATGGTCGGTGAGCGTGGTCTTAAATTATCGGGCGGCGAAAAACAACGCGTGGCTATTGCCAGAACTATTTTAAAGCGGCCACCGATTATTGTTTTTGATGAAGCCACCTCATCCTTGGATAGCCGTTCAGAGCAAAGTATTTTACGCGCAATTGATGAAATCGCTGTCAACCATACCAGCTTAGTTATCGCGCACCGACTATCGACGATTATCGACGCCGACTCTATTATCGTTTTGGATCAGGGTAAAATTGTCGAGCAAGGTAAACATACTGAGCTGCTATTGAAAAATGCTAAGTACGCGCAGATGTGGAAGATACAACAGGAGCAGCGAGAACATAAACAAGACTAACAGAATATAATCAGCCAGCTTAACTATTACAAACTCAGGTATTAAAGACTAAGCATTAAAGGCTTAGCTATTAAAAGTAGCGCGGAGCCAATCAAACCGGACTCCGCCACAGTTTATATTATGAATAATGCTTCACAACAACCGGCCTATTTTTATCCCTATCAATACTGCGCAACAAACCAAGAGTCATCAAGATTAAGCATGGCGCGGCAATCATTAATAATAATACGGCCGTCATTCTTGTCCCATGATAATCAATCGCCAAGCCTAACAAGGGACCGGTAACAATAAATACCGCACGACTTACTAAACTGATTAGCGAGTTTAACGTTGCCCTATAAACACCGTCGATTCTTGAATTTAGGGCATCAATAAGCACTACATATCCCAGACCTCGGCCTAGCGGCATTAATAAACTCACTACAATACCGATAGTGAGCGGCGCAAATGCCATCGCTATTAAGGCAATTAACGGTAATACACAGGCTAATATAAGCAATCGCCTGTAGCCTAATAAAGCTTCAGCCGCCTCGGAGTAATGCGCAGCTACTGCACGCACCAAACAAAACGCGGCCCAGATGCAACCGAAAAAGCGAATATCAATACCGGCTAGCTCCCAGTACTTTTGATGCA
Source organism: uncultured Pseudomonadales bacterium (assembly GCA_905480475.1). Taxonomy (GTDB): domain Bacteria; phylum Pseudomonadota; class Gammaproteobacteria; order Pseudomonadales; family UBA7434; genus UBA7434. Next base: position 3,706 of record CAJQQO010000318.1, read on the forward strand.
ACCAAAAAGCGTATAAGCCAATCAATCCAAAAATAATAATAGTCGCACCAATCCATAACACTAATGGTTTCAATGCTAAGAGAACACTAATAACTTGAGTGCTTTGTAGTTTTTTCTTACCCGCCATACTGTCTGATATATTGTCTTGTGTATTGCCTTGTATACTGTCTGGTAATTTATCTTGCTCATTGGCTTGCACAATTGCCCGCTTAGAATCCACGTCACTTAATGCAGGAGCTTCAACCAGAGTACAGGCAATTAAAACCGGGACAATAGAAATCAACAGCTGAAAAACCAACAGCCATTCCAGTGACCAAAATAGTAAGGCCGTAGCCAACAAACCAGCCAAACCCTCGGCTACCGAGCTAATACTTAATAGCCGCGCAAATGTTTTTGCACTGCTAGCAGGTTTTCTTGCTTTAATATTAGTAGAATCATCAGCACCTTTAACACGGTCGCGCCCCTCCTTGGCAAAATGCTGGTCAAGCGCTATCTGGGTATCGTAGAGCAAAGCCAAATCAGCGCCCGAGCATAAACTTACCGCAATACCCATTAGCACTTCAAAGATAATAAAATCCATAAAGCTTGTAGCTTGCTGTAATACTAAAAACCCACAGGTGGAAACCAGGCTACCAATAATTAACGCCTGCTTACGCCCCCATAAATCCGCCATATAACCCGATGGCAACTCCAGCGCCGCAACGGTTAAGGCAAAAATAGCTTGGGTTTGCATTATTTGACTCATGCTTAAACCGTGGCCTTGCAATAAAGGCACAAAAATCGGCACCACTAAATGCAGTCCGAAGAAAAACCCCAAGGCATAAAGCTTGGAAAAATTGCGATATAAGGCCTGACGCTGTTGCCAGTCAACCGATTGTCCAAGCGGCTTTCTCAATGGCATAGCGTTGAGAATGCGACGACTGACTCGCGCACTAAAATTGATAAATATACTTCGCATGGTGTTGCTCCTGCTACTAATCCGGAAATGCTTCCTGATATTGCTCTATTGGATTAGCTACCGAATGCCGCGGGAGATTTTTAAAATGGCGGGAATAAAACGTCCAATAAAAAAGCCTCCGGTGGGGTCACTCGGAGGCTTTTTATTTGGATCAATAAGTTTTTGCTTTAACTCATTAATCTTTGCTCCGATCTTGCGACCTTATATGCCAAACTGTGCACGGTAGTTGCCGTGGATTTGACATAATGCCAGCCGGTAATATGGCATGGGGACATCGATGCCAGCTTAACGACAAGCGCACGACTACGCACAAGTGCCGCATAAGTTTGCTGCGGTTTCTGCGTATTAAGCGCCAGCATAAATAGACGCTGGCTAATGGCTTGTCGGATTGGAGTGTTCATATCTTTTTTCTAAATCGTGAATAAACGTTACTAAATAGTGCAGCCGATAGTGTACCAGTCACCGTACGATAACAAGGCCAGCGTTGGCAATCTGTGTCGCTTTGTGAAAATATGCCTAACTGTCGCTGTATTAAAGGGGTAAAAATACAAAATTATGAAACGCTCGCTTTGCTCCCAATGCCTTAGACCTCTAACGGTTTGCTTTTGTCATACGATTCACGTTGTCGATAATCATTGGCCGATTATTATTCTTCAGCACGCTGGCGAGACTAATCGCGCAATCGGTACGGCCAAAATTGCCCAGCTAAGTCTTAAAAATTGCCAGACCTATATTTACCAGACCCAGCCCCATACCCAGACCAAGCAGAGCAAGGGCGACAAATTCAGCGACACACAGATTAGCGAGCAAAATAAGCGCTTGGTTGAATCCATATGCGAGCAATCGCCCTTGTTGGTTTATCCCGGTGATAACAGCGCCCCTATCGAACAGCTTGCAACTGAAGTGAATAAAAAACCACAGACTCAAGATAAACCGCCGCTGCTCTTTATTGACGGCACTTGGCGAAAAAGTCGAAGGATGCTGTACGAATGCCCTGCACTTGCGGCTTTACACAGAGTTTCTCTACAATCCGGTCAAGCCTCGAGATACCTGATCCGAAAAGTTCCCAACGATTCAGCGCTATCTACCGTTGAGGCCATCGCCGCCAGTTTAAGCGCACTTGAAGGCAGTAAAGATAAATACCAAAGTCTGTTAAACAGTATGGACTGGATGATAGAGCAACAGATTAAGGCAATGGGCGAGGAAAAATACCAGCGCAATTACTTAAAAAACAATTAACTTAAACTACCATGAAAATTTGCATAAAGTGTACCGCCGAGGCTTAGCTCGACACACATGACGTCTAACCCAACAGATGACGGCGCCCAGGCGAGTACGAGCCCTGTAATTAAACTCAATGCTTTATCTAATTTGGTAAGTTAAATAAAGCTGTTAAACAGATATATCTAAGGTTTACTATAACCGCTCTTTTGCATTAGCAATACAAATTAATAGGGAATTTATGATTAACAAATCTATCAGCTCGCGTGTAAAGTCATTCAAATCCATATCAGCTTATGCCCAGTACTTGCTGATGCTAAGCAGCATTATATTGGCCAGTTGTAGCGGCGGTGATGCTGGCTCGCCTGGCACCAACAACCCCTCTGCGCGCCCTCTTAATCTTGGTGCAGACAATGCTGTCGATGTCACGACACTCAGCTTAGTCGAAACAGAAGCTTTAGCGGAAGCCATATATATTGTTATGGAAGAGATTGACATTAACCCACCAACGGTTGGCATTGACGTTGTTAATTGCACCGATGGTGGCACCGAGACAACCGAGTTTCGCGATAATGACAACTCCATGAGCCTAACCAGCGGCGATAACATTATTGGCAGCGACGCGGCTTGTCAGGAAGGCTCCGCAGCAAGTGATGGCGAAATTCGCATAAACTTACTTGCCAGCACTAACCCCAGTGCCAATCGCTATGTTGGTGAGTTTATTTTTGATAATACGGTTTTTTCATTTGATGGCATTGATGTGGCTCTTGACGGCGGCGCAAATTTTGAGGTGGAATTTTTTGTTGGTATAGCAACGTTTTTATCGGTCAGCACTTTGGAAGGCGGTATAACTATCTCCGTTGGCGCAAGCGGCTCACCTAGTAGCACAACCGAAACCATAACCATCCGTAATCTAGAGCGTGAGATAAATGCTAGCGGCGACCTTTTACTCGGTATGAATGTTGAATTTGAAAGCGAAACCTTAGGCGGAAGATTTACTCTGGCAACAGGCAGTAGCCTTTCATCTTTAGCTGGGGAGGCACCATCAGGAGGGAGTATTATTCTAAGCGGTGACGACAACAGCGCGATTAGAATCACCGGCAATAGTGGCGTTACTAACCCACAGACCAATATTGCTATTGATGAAGATGGCAATGGCAGCTTTGAGATTGTTCTCAGCTCACCGCCAACATGGGTAGATATTATGGGTTCAGGCTTTTTAGTGGGCCTGCCGTAAATGTATTACTGAAGATCAGATGTACTTGAAGAATATCGATATCACCGGGTTTGAATAAATAAATAATTACTGCCTGCACTATCGCAGGCAATCGTTTGACCAAAGGGATAACAATCGGCAAGCGAAAAATTATCCGGCACGCTAATACGCGTGCTTACCGCGTTATTTTTCTTATCCATTTTTAAATAATCAAACATAGTGGAAAACCGCCCGGTAAAACTAACACCTTTACTATGTAGATCGTCAAAAAAATACGCGAACTTATTATAAGACATGGTAACACCGCTTAAACCAATTGCCGTCATTTTTTGTAAATAGCGCTCATAAGCTTTAATCAAATAGTTTTGTACCGCACTGGCACTCGAGTAATCACCAGTAAACTGCGGTAAATCCAATTTATAGTCGGCCGCAAAAACACTTGCGCTAATGGTCTTATTGCTTTGATTACCCCTAAGTTTATAAATACCTTTTCCGCATTCCAGTTGCGATGCAATTAACTTACAGTCGGCAAAATAAGCCAATGCAGATGTCGCCTGCGTATTTTGATTTCCAGCTCGAGCATCCTTAGTTGCCGCAGTAGTTTTAACAGTAGCTTTAATAGCTGGTAGCCTTTTTTTCTGTGAGCGTGATTTAAGTGTCGACGCCGACTTGCTGGATTTGGGCATAGGCATATCAATACCTTGGCGACGCGCATGGCGTTTAAGTAGTAGCGCCTGCATTTGCTCGTTATTCTTTTTAAAATCCCATAAGGAAGGCAAATTCACATTGGGCTGTTCTAGACGAATTTCACAATATATTTGCTCGTAAAAGCTATCGGCCTGAGAAAAACACTGCTGATTGGATACGGCTAAAAGCTGCTGAGGTATTAATAGCAGTAGTAAAGCGCTTAAAGGCTTTATGATGGAAACGCTTTTCAAATACGTTTTTGCTAATTTTATTGCAGTAAATACTGGTTTCATAAGCGAAAATCTTAGTGATTGCCATTGAATGGCGAATTAAATGCCGAATTGAAATTCTTAAAGCTATCAAACACTGCCGTTCCGGCAAATAGCGCACCGCTCAATAAAGAGTCCAGACAAAAGACCAAAATCATTTGCTCGGAACTGCCTCTGCTTCTGTAGAATAGCCATGCTAATTTAACGCTTAAGTCTAGCAAAGTCAGTGATGCATTTTGTTTTCTACTAAATTCAATTCATTTTCCCGTTGGCAGGCATTTCGCTATCGCCTTGGTGAGCACGATGCGGTTTTACCGCTGTCTCTGCTTGGCGTGCTTTCCGGCTTAATTACCGGTGCAATTATTGTACTATTTCGTTATGCCATTGATTTTGCATCACTGTTTGCGCTGAATAGTGCCGAGCCTGCCGCGGCTGGAATAGCTGCAGCAGAGAATTTTGAAGGTTTATCCGCTAGCGTTCGTTTCTTTTTACCCTTTGCTGGCGCTGTCGTGTTGGGCATTATTTTTCAGTGCCTACCTAAGGATTATCGTTATACCGGCTTAAACCATGTGGTGGTTCGATTGCATCAACGCAATGGCCTGCTGCCAGTTAGAAACAGTTTGGTGCAATTTTTTGGCGGCATTGCCGCATTAGCTACCGGACAATCGGGTGGTCGCGAAGGGCCGGCGATTCATTTAGGTGCAGCCGCCAATAGTGCCATAGCCAAGCGCTTGCATTTACCCGCTAATACCATGCGAATTCTGACCGCTTGCGGTGCAGCCGCCGCGATTGGCGCATCATTTAATACGCCTATTGCCGGTGTTATTTTCGCCATGGAAGTTATTATCATGGAGTATACGGTGGTCGGATTTATTCCGGTTATTCTGGCGGCCATTAGTGCAACCTCTCTAACACAATTGGCCTTTGGCAATGACCATACCTTTATGGTGCCGGAAATGGTGATGAACTCGATGTGGGAGTTTCCGTTTTTATTATTGCTCGGTTTGATTTGCGGTGTTGCAGCGCTACTGTTTATGCGCATACAACTGCTAATGCAAAAGTTTCAATCGATTCCGGTGTTTTTTCGATTTAGCTTTGCTGGTTTGCTAACCGGCGCTTTAGCGATTTATTTACCCGGTGTATTAGGCATTGGCTACGATACGGTTAATTTAAGTTTAACTGGCGAGATCTCGCTGCAATTATTAATAATGCTTTGCTTGGCAAAAATATTGGCCACTGCGGTCACTAGCGGTGTAGGAATGCCGGTAGGTATTGTCGGCCCCAGTTTATTTATTGGTGCAGGTATTGGCGGTAGTTTAGGATTTGTTGGCGCATCATTACAACCAGAGCTGGCAGGCGATGCAGGCTTCTATGCCCTACTCGGCATGGGCGGCATGATGGGTGCGCTACTCAATGCACCACTGGCCGCGCTAATTGCGATTTTGGAATTAGCCCATACCCCCGAGGCCTTACTACCCGGCATTATTGTTATTGTGGTAGCCGCATTATGTACTGACCAAATTTTTGGCCAGCGCTCTGCGGTAGAAAATGTATTACAACGTCAGGGCATTTCACTCAGCACCCACCCCGTTGAACAAGCGCTTAGCCGAATTGGTTTAAGCGCTGTGATCGATACCCATATTAATTATCTGGGCACGCTGATTAGTCGCGCCCAGTTAGTCGCTATAGCCGCACAAGAACCTCGTTGGATTGTGATTGAAACCGAAAGTGGTGGGCATCGTTTAATCTCACGTAAAAGTTTTGCGAGCTACTACAGTGATGTGATTGAGCCAACACTTGATCAAGCAGCTGATAGCGATAAAGATACTTCAATAGCGCTTGAACAAAGCAGTGGTGAGCTGATTGATGCGATTAGAGCACTCGATTTACCGCTGATGGATTTAATCGATATTTCTATTAGCTCAACAGTGACACAAGGTCGACAGACACTGCGTGATTCCGAAGCGGATGGTTTATTTATTTATGATGAAGCAGGTCCTATTAAGGGCATATTGCGTAAAGAGAGCTTAAAAAAGCTCATCGATAATTGGTAAACCCAGTAGATATTAAAGCCTAATAAAAAAGTGTATTTACTCAAACTAAATGCGAACGATCAAAACCATACCCAGGTAATAGCACAATTTGATCGCATTCAAAATTAGCGTATTCTGTCGCTAGATAAAAATCATAACTTAAATTCAAGGTGGCCCAAATGTCATTGAATAAAGTAACCGCAGCGACGATGATCGTTTTACTTTCTTCTTGCTTCCTTTTAGCGCTCTATATAGAAAGCGACCCTAAGACTTCAACGCCTAGCGAACCGGCGGACGTACCGCTTTTTATGGGTGCTGCCGCTACAGCCAAACCTGTGTTAGATGCATTAGCCTTACCCATAATCCAGCATCCATTTCTTGCCGCTAGCGGTGTTAACAGCATGCATAATGACAGCGCGCAAAGTGATAGTTATCGCTGGGCTGGCCCACTGGGTACTAAGCTAGAGGTCTCTACGAGTCAATTTCACCGAATTACGGGAAGTTGTGTCAGTCAAACCTTTGATCAAAAAGGCCGCATGCTTGGAACTTGTGTAACACCATTTGGCGTCACACTGGTGGCACGCGACCCCGATACACTGGAAGTACTCGCTCGCCAAAGCATTACACGCTGGCTACCTATTGGGCAAAAATTTAGTGGTGGTGTGTATTTTCATTTAGATCACGAAGATCATGTATTGCTGGCGACCAATGACTATGAAATCCAACGCTGGGCACTGGTCGGTAACGATGAAAAACTCACTTGGCAACTTGAAGAAAGTATTTCAATTGAAAGTATTTTAAATAGCGCGCGCAGTGAAACCCATTTAATCATTGACGTAATGCCCGACTGGCAAGGTAACTACTGGTTTATTACCCGTGCCGGTATGGTAGGTGTTGTCGATCGACAGGGTAAAACAGGTACTGCCATTTCGCTACGCGATGCCGATTCAAATACCAATGAAGGTATTGATAATGCATTAGCCGTTGGTAAAAACGGCGTCTACATTGTATCTAACCATGCGATGTACAGTTTTAAGCGTGGCACTAAGGGAGAAATCGTACAGCAATGGCGGGAGCGCTATGATCGAGGCAGCGCGCCCAAGCTAGGTACCATGGGCCATGGCTCAGGCACGACGCCAACACTAATTGCTAACGACTATGTTGCCATTACAGACAGTGCCGACGGGCAGGTCCATGTCGTGGTTTACGCTCAGCAGCCACGCCCCGGTTCGCAGGAAATTTGTAAACAAGGTGTTTTTCCAGTAGGAAAAGGTACATCGGAAAATTCGCTGGCGGTAGTCGGCAACGCTGTCATTGTGGAAAATAACTTTGGCTATGATGGGCCAAAAAATATTCCCCAAGCAGAGCCCGGCATTGCCCGAGTCAATATTCTCGGCGCATCTCGGGGCTGCGAATTGGCTTGGGAAAACACCACAATTTCATCGCCTTCAGCGGTACCAAAAGTGTCGCTGGCAAATGGCTTGGTGTACGTTTATACCCGAGATGATTCCAACCCCGATGATTTACATGCTTGGTATTTTACTGCTATTGATGTTGAAACCGGCGAAGTTGCCTTTAAACAGTTAACCGGCGTAGGATGGCTTTTTAACAACCACTACGGTTCTATAAGTATTAGTCCGGATGGTAGCGCCTACCTTGGAATTATGGGAGGCTTAGTCAAGATTAAGGATGGGGAATAACTGAATTAAATCTAAGGTAGATCATCCATTATATTTTTGGGGCGAATAAAAATGAAGAAAGTTGCTTTTATTACCGGTGGCAATACTGGCTTAGGACTAGCCAGTGCAAAACGCTTTGCCCGTGAGGGGGTCGATGTCGTTATTGTCGGACGTCGTGCTGACCGCAATGCCCAGGCCGCGACAAGTATCGAAGCCTTAGGTGTACGCTGTTTGGCATTAACAGGCGATGTAAGTGATGAAGCCTTTGTCGCTGCCGCTGTTGAGCAAACGGTTGAGCAATTTGGCGGATTACATTACGCCTTTAACAACGCAGGAGTCGAGCAAGCAATAGGGCCGATAGCAAACTCGACGGCTGATGAATACACCCGAGTGATGGATGCCAATGTCAAAGGGGTTTGGCTTTGTATGAAATATCAATTGCCAAAAATGGTCGCCAGCGGCGGCGGAAGCATAGTTAACACCTCGTCTATTTTTGGCACCTTGGGTGCTGGATACAATCAATTTTATGTGGCGAGTAAACACGCTGTAATTGGACTCACCAAATCGGCTGCCTTAGAGTATGCCGCACAGTCTGTGCGTGTTAATGCCATATGCCCCGGCGCTATTCGCACAGAATTATACGATCGACTCATCGGCGATAATCCTGAGTTAGACGCTGCCGTTGTTAATTCCTACCCTACCAAATTTTTGGGCAATGACGATGATGTTGCCTCCGCTGTTTGGTGGTTATGTGAGGGAGCTGGCTGGGTTACCGGGCAATCCTTAGCTATCGACGGCGGTTTAACGATTCAATAGTAGCTTACAGATAAAAAGTTATGCAGCGACTTTGAGAAACCGCTGCTAGCTCTTTGTTTTCATTATTCTTTTACTGTTCTTATATTTGCCTTTCGCGCTACTTTACTAAAGTTAAGCTAGTTTGCTTTAGGGTTTGAGAATCACCGCCAACAAAAATATCAAACTCGCCCGGCTCCACTCTATAAAGCCCATCCGAACCGTAAAAACCCAATGTTTTTGGCCCCAACGTGAAAGTCACTTGCTTTGATTCACCGGCTTTAAGCATAACTTTTTCGAAGCCTTTTAATTCTTTTAATGGTCGGGTAATACTAGCAACACGGTCACGAATATATAACTGCACCACTTCAGCACCGTCACGATCGCCGCTATTCGTTAATGTTAGAGAAACCTTAACCGAATCAGATACGGAGATATTATTTGGCTCAACAGTAATATCCGAGTAATCAAACTGCGTGTAACTCAGACCGTATCCAAAAGGATATAACGGTGAATTGGGTGAATCGGTGTAGTGCGACCAAAATACCGCATCGGATGGACCGGGTCGGCCAGTATTTTTTTGATTGTAATAAATCGGCACCTGACCGACAGAGCGTGGAAAGCTCATAGGCAATTTGCCCGACGGGTTATACGCACCAAATAAGACATCGGCAATACCATGCCCGGCTTGCGAGCCAGCATGCCATGCTTCAACAATCGCAGCGGCCTTATTATCTATGGCCTCTATCGCTAAAGGCCTGCCATTCATTAAGACCACCACAACATTAGGGTTAGCGGCGTAAACCGTATCAAATAAAGCTTGCTGAACACCGGCTAATTCAATACTTACCTGACTTCTCGCTTCACCACTTTGATAAGCATCTTCACCGATAACCAGCACCACAACATCGGCATTTTGCGCCAGACTTACCGCTTGGTTGAAACCGGAAGTATCGTCCTTGTTAATAGTGATTTCACTGTGGAACGCTCTACCGCTTGTCGCTAACTTTGCGCCTTCGGCATAACTGACCAACTTGGTATCTTCAACCGCTGCGTTAATTCCTTCTAATAATGATACCGCTGAATTGCTAATCGCTTTGGCGCGCCAGTTACCCAGTGGATTGTCCTTATCGTTTGCCAAGGGGCCAATCACTGCAATACTTTGGCCTGCCGTTTTAAGTGGCAATACCTGATTGTCATTCTTTAATAAGACGATGGACTTTCGAGCAGCATCACGCGCGGCTTCAAGATGGCTGGCATTGCCAATGTCACTTTGCTCTCGGGCTAAATCGGAATAACGGTAAGGATCTTCAAATAAACCTATACGGTACTTTAAGGTCAGCACCCGTCGAACAGCATTATCCAAAGTTAATTCAGGCACCACACCATCGTTAACCAAATCGGTTAAGTGCTTAACATAAGCTGATGATTCCATATCGATATCGTTGCCAGAGTTAATGGCTTGCTGCGCTGCATCTTTTAAATCGGCGCTATAACCATGGGCAATCATTTCGCTAATGGAACCCCAGTCAGAAATAATTAGGCCACGATAATCCCAGTCGCTTTTTAGGATTTCGTTTTGTAAATAGGCACTGCCCGTTGCTGGCACTCCATCATGATCGTTAAAAGCATTCATAAACGTTGCAACACCGGCTTCGGCGGCCGCTTTAAACGGTGGCAAAATCACATTGCGCAAAGTGCTGTCGCTCACATCGACAGTATTGTAATCACGACCGGCTTCGGCAAATGCATAACCGGCAAAATGTTTGGCGCAGGCAGCGATAGTATTCGGCTGACTTAAGTCATCACCTTGAAAACCATTAATACGCGCAACCGCAACTTGCGCACCAAAAAAGGGATCTTCACCCGCGCCTTCCATTACTCGGCCAAACCGCGCATCGCGACCAATATCTACCATTGGTGCAAAAGTCCAATGCACACCAGCGGCCGATGCTTCAATCGCTGCAATGCGAGCATTTTTTTCCATCAATTCCAGATCCCAACTTGCAGACTCACCAAGCGGCACCGGAAACATCGTTTGATAACCGTGAATCACATCGTAGGCAAATAATAATGGAATACCTAAACGACTTTGCTCAACGGCGATGCGTTGGGCTTCAGTAGTCGCCGCAACCGACAGCACGTTTAACATTGAGCCTACGCCGCCAGAGCGTAAATCTTCCAGCCGCTTGGCATTAACAGTATCACCTGCTGCAACCGGGCCGGTCACATCCCAGCTGCCGTTATATTGATTTAATTGGCCTACTCGTTCAGCGACAGTCATTTTTAATAATAGCGCTTCGACCTTTTGATCGATGGCATCATCACCTGAACGATAAATATTGGCATCGGCAGAATACGATCGCGCAGGAATGATTGGAGCCGGTTCCTGACTGCTATTCTCTTTTACTTCAGCTTCTGTATCGACGATCGCGGCTATATCACTTGCTGCCGCATTGACTGGATCGGTCTCGGAGTCAATATCCACCTGAATATCTGCAACAGTTTCTAATACACTTACTGCACTGCTCTCGATATCGGCAGCAGATTTATTCTCAGAATGACTATCGAGAGAACTATCAATTAAACTGCCCGCAGCACTATCTGAACTGCTATCTGAACTACCATCCGATCCACAGCCAATCAATACCACTAGCATTAAGCTGAGTGACCATTTTGCTGCAAGGCGTAATGATAAAAATACTGGTTTGATTAAATTGATGCCGTCTGTGTATTGCGGCGTAGCATGACTTGTCATTATTTATCTCTTCTTTATTTATATTCTAGGTTAGCGCGTAGGTTTTTGTTTGAATTAACATCAATTACGAATATTTAGCACCAAAGTATCCTGTTGCTAACGGACTCTCTAGTGAAATTCGATAATCGGGTTTATTTAAGCGATTCAATTGTCCTTTGATAGCTTTTGCGTTGTTGTGGCCACTCAAAATTACTGACGTCAGGTGATAAAGCTAAACCTGATTGCTGCCATTGTTTTAATTGCGTGTAAATTAAATTCGCTGTGCGCTGTGTGTCGCGCTCTACGGCGAATAAATATTCTTCAGCGAAGATTTCAGGGTAAACCAAACTATTCGGTAGCAGCGGCACACAGCCCGCCTGCACGGCTTCTAACACTGCAATGCCTTGAAAGTCATGCAAGGCAGTCGATATAACGATATTACTGTGCTGCAAAAGTTGTTGGTATTGTTGTTTTGATTCGATATATCCCCATGCTCCACATCTTAGTGAACTCGATTCGCGGAGTATTTGTTCAATTTTATTAAACGCGGCAGGAATTTGTCTAAATTGTTGGCCAACAATATTTATTTCACAGTTAAAGTTATTTTTATCTAGTTCGGTGACTAAAGTTAATAAGGTTTCTGGCCCTTTATCGTATTCCCAACGATGATTCCATAATAACGATAGCGTTTGGCTATCTTTGTTTCTATCTATTGCTATTTCATTACTACTATCGCTAGCTAATTTATCCAATGCTTGGATTGGTGGCAACGGTACAGGAATAATATTCGCTTTGGATTTAATCGAATCGAGCACGCTATTATCAAGCTTTTCTGGAAAACGATGCAATAGCTCCGCCATGCCGACAAAAGCGCTGTCACGGTTCCAGGCAGAATTAAAACTGATAATATCGGCAGCCAAACAAGCATATAAAAAAACCATCTTGGCTTCTAGATCATGACTGCTCTGTTGCTTATTATCCGCTTGCAGCTTCTGCTCTGCCTGCTGTGCCGATTCAGGATAGGCAAACTGGTTTTCATGGCAGTATAACCACAGCGGCGTAGTCGCCAACGCAGGGACTAAACCGCGCAAGGTGGCGATATCCACAAAAGACGTTGCAATAATTAAATCATAAGGGGCAGATAGCGTTGCATACTGCTCGCTAAACCAACTTAGCGGATTAGCTCTTACCCGATAATTAAAATAGCGTGGCGCTAGTGCAAGCACTGTCCATTGATATTCGGGGAACTGTTCGACCAAGCCTTCGCGCCAATAGCGATGGCTTAATGCGTCATAAGCAGATAGCAATAGTATTCGCACTAAACACTCTATAGAATTTTTATTATTAAAATAATGAATTTACGCAGACTAAAAAAAAGCTTTAAGCTTGTTTAGGCTCGCGATAAAAATTGATCCAAGGCAGTTTTAAGTGCTAATGGGTCTTGACTACCGGCAAGCTCGCGAATCGAGTGCATAGCATACGTTGGCAAACCAACATCCAAAGTTTTAACGCCTAAACTCGCAGCCGTAATTGGTCCGATGGTACTGCCGCAACCCATATCACTGCGAACCACAAAGGTCTGTACCGCCACATCACAGCGCTGGCATAAATCTCTAAACAATGCCTGTGTTTCGCTATTTGAGGCATAACGCTGGTTGGCATTAACCTTAATTACCGGTCCGCCATTAATTTTAGGACTGTGGTTAGGATCCATTTTATCGGCATAACTAGGGTGCAATGCATGAGCGTTATCGGTAGAGATCAGCATCGACTGGCTCATCGCACGCGCGAAACTTTCTGGTTCAGGTAGTAAACGCTGCAATACCTGCGGCAAAAATGGACCCGCCGCACCAGAGGTAGAGGTACTGCCAACCTCTTCATGATCGCTGCATACTAATAAGGACCAGCTAGGATTTTTTTGCTGGGCAGTCGTTATTAAGCTGGTAAGTCCTACGTAACATGAGAGCAAATTATCTAAGCGCGCGGAGGCAATAAAATCGCCCTTAATGCCAATAATCTGCGCGGCTTGGGTGTCATAAAAACTAAGCTCGTGATCCAAAATAGCTTTTGCAGCAATATTATTGTCAGCTAAGTGCTGTAACAATAAATCATTAAGGTTTTGCTGCTGCGATTTGTCGCCGCTGGCTAACATAACTGGCAAATGGGTTTGCGGATTAATCGAGCGATTACTATTAGCATCTCGATCTAAGTGAATGGCTAAACTCGGTATGGTCGCAATGGGACAGACAAAATTGACCAAGCTAGATTCAACATCGCCTTTTTTGCTTTGATAATGCACCCTACCCGCCAAAGATAAATCGCGATCAAACCATGGGTTTAATAAAGCGCCGCCATAAACCTCTACGCCTAAGCGCCAACTATTGTGATCGTATAAATCGGCTTGAGGTTTAACTTTTAAACAGGGGCTATCGGTATGCGCACCAAGCATATGCATACCTTGCTCTTCGAGCGCTTTCTTACCTTGTGTCCAAGCGATTAACGAGGATTGATTGCGGGTCACATAATAAGCTTGACCGACTTTAAGCGACCACTGCTCGGATTCATCCAAAGCAATAAAACCTGCTGCATCGAGTCGACTCGCCAATTCGGCACAAGCATGAAAAGCAGTGGGCGAATTATCCAGAAACTCGCAAAGCTCTCGATTAAACGACAATTGTCCCGCATCGGTTTTTTTTGATCGCTTTGCTGCTGACTTTGATGCAGCTGATCCGGCTTTCGACATAAATTAACGACTCACTGGTTTGAGTTAGCTTGTTGATGGGCTTTACTATTTTTTTTAGATTAGGACATTTTAACTATGCGTTTAGCGCCAATTGAAACTCGTTGGCTTGATCAAATCAATCACTGAGATTTGGCTTACGACAAAATGATTAATGGTGATCGGCCTGAAGCATTCGAGTGAAAATATAGGCCGCTAAGGACTAGCTTAAACAAAGGTATCAACACCAACAATAAGCTCTGCACCATTGCCAGGGACAACCTCAGTTGCATTGGCCGTACTTATGTAAGTTTGCAAAGCCTCGCGGGAAGTTGAGGACAGATCGTCAAAAGAAGGAATGGGTCGAAATGATGAGTCGGTACTTTCAGCGCTACGAACAACACGTTGGACATCATCGCTGGGTTGAATAACCTCGGCTTCGGGGCGGCGAGTATTTTGTCGATTGCTAGCTTGATCTTCAACGTCAAGCGATTGCAGCCGCAACCGGTTATCGCGACCCGCGACCGGTAGACTGGCAATGCTATTACTTACGTTGTTGATCGGCAAAGTGTTTACCCGTTGAACTTTTTATTCGCTAGCGCAGTACTAGCTATCACTGATTAGCTGCAGAATATATTCTTATTATAGGACGGCTTGTGTTTTGGCGAAACCCCATGTTTGAATCAAAGCGATTAAATTATCGCCAATAAAATGGCACCTAAGGCCAGCCGGTACCAAACAAAGGGCATAAAACCGATTCTCTCTAACAATTTTAAAAATAATCCAATACACAGATAGGCGCTGACGGCTGAAACCGCGACACCTAGTGCCAGTTGTGACCATGAGAATATCGGCTGCTCGCTAACCATCTCCAAAATCGCATACGCGCCAGCGGCAGTAATAATGGGAATGGATAACAAAAAAGAAAAACGCGCGCTATCGGTTTTGGATAAACCTAATAGTACGGCGGCGGTGATGGTTACACCCGATCGAGATGTGCCCGGAATTAATGCAAACACCTGAGCAAAACCAATCAATAGCGCTATTTGCCATGTGATCTTTATTACTTCAGATTGGCGACGACTACGAATATCGGCCAATCCTAGTAATAAACCAAAAAAGATCGTTGCTACAGCAATAACCGTGGTTGATCGTAAATGCGCTTCAATAAAATCTTTGCACAGTAGCGCCGCGATTATGGCGGGTAATGTGGCGGCAATAACCATCCATGCCAACCGCGCATCATCCAAATTAACTTTACTGCCGTTTGCTGAGTTTCCAGCCGATAGGTCATTATTTGAAAATATCACGCCGCTACTCAAGGCTTGCGGCCTAAGACTTTG
The DNA here is from genome assembly GCA_905480475.1 of uncultured Pseudomonadales bacterium. Taxonomy (GTDB): domain Bacteria; phylum Pseudomonadota; class Gammaproteobacteria; order Pseudomonadales; family UBA7434; genus UBA7434. Next base: position 19,360 of record CAJQQO010000318.1, read on the forward strand.
CAACCAAGCGACAATCATATTTTGAATATCTTGACGAAAATACGTGACCACAGCGATTAAAGATCCAACGTGTACAGCAACATCAAAGGCAATACCTTGGTCAGGCCAAGCTAATATTTGCGCAGGTAAAATAAGATGTGCCGAACTGGATATTGGCAAGAATTCGGTAATACCTTGAATCAAGGCCAATACAATCGTTTGGATAGTATCCATAGCTGGATGAATTCCGATTAATTAAGATCTTATTAGTATAGATAACAATTACAAATACGCTGCCGCGTAAAAACTCGCAAATTGGCTAAGTTTTTAATGTGGTAGAACGCGCAATAACTTATGCACTAATAGGTCACGTTATTGCGCAAATATACCGGCGTTAACGCCTCGGCTTCAATGCTCTGACCCAATTCAAAAGCCTGACTGGCGATAGATAACATGGCTTTTGCATCAGGCAGAATATTTAGCGCCACAGCATTATCAGTATCGGCCGATAGGTTTAATTTTTTGTTTAAATCGGCGGAAAACTGCGATTGATATTGCAGTCCTCCTCCCACTATTTGATTTGCGTGGCGGTTAATCATGACATCGTCACTAGCCTGCGAATCAAATATCGCTTGAGAAAAGTCGTCTAAGGACTCGGGTGGCAAAACGCTTTCGCTACTCAGTAACACAGGTAATTCATTTTGAATATCGTACCAAGCGCAATAAATCTCACCCATTCTCGCATCCATGGTTGCCA
>CAJQQO010000319.1 GCA_905480475.1 uncultured Pseudomonadales bacterium
CAAGTGATATAGGCCAATGAAACGCACCTAAGCGAAACTGTTACACCCATAAACCCTTGGGCGCAGGCTTATAATGCGCAAAGGCTTCAGTAAGGGCAAATTCAGTTTCAGGACTGGGATAGTAGATAAGGCTGCTATTAAAATGCCACGCGGGGTTGATACGATATTGTGCAGCAACACCAGCTTGCGCTAACTGTAAACCATTATCACCATCAGCATATCGGGTCGCTTGCGCGCCACGTTTTAACCAACTGCCTTGCGCATCGCGATTATTGACCCACTGCAGATCAACTAATGCCTGAAAGGATAATCGCTGATTGCTTTTGTCTGGCAAGTCATTATCGTAATTTTCGCTTTGCGCGCTGGCAGGCATTGTTGTCGCTAACACTAGCGGCAGTATAAATAGTGGCGGCAAAAAACACTGCCTAGATAAGACATACATTAGGCGACGTTTTGTTGATCGCCCAAACGATACTTGCAGTTTAATACCCATTGCTCTAGCTCATCCGCAGGAAGCGGTTTACTAATAAAGAAACCTTGTGCGTAATGACAACCACGTTGCTGTAATAGTTCCAGCGTTTCGCCACTTTCAACGCCTTCGGCTACAACAACTAAACCCATTGTGCGCGCCATATCGATCGTTGAGCGAACAATAATTTCATCGTCAGTACTACCAGGCAAGCCCATAACAAAGCTTTTATCAATTTTTAGCTCATGCACAGGCAGCTGCTTGATATGCGCTAAAGATGAATAACCAGTACCGTAGTCATCTACCGATAAGCGTACGCCCAGCATTGCTATCTCAGTAAGAATTGCGACAGCTTTTTGTGGATCTTGCATCACCTCGCTTTCGGTGACTTCGATAACCAAACGCTCCGCTTCAATATCAAAATGATTAAGCAGGGCCGGAATTAATTTTTGTAAATTTCCACGGAATAAATCAACCGCTGATATATTCACTGCAAAATCCAATATCGTACCTTGATCACGCCAGCGCTGATGCTGTTGCATGGCGGTTTTTAAAACCCAGTAAGTTAAACGGGTAATGATGCCAGTTTGTTCAGCCAGTGGAATAAAATCATCTGGCGCAATAAAACCGTAAACCGGATGCTGCCATCGAACCAAACACTCAACCTTGGTAATCGTATGTGCGCCGTTTTCGCCAAGCTCTAGCGTCGGCTGATAATAAAGCACCAATTGGTCTTTATCGATTGCCGCCGGTAAATCACTCATTAAGGCTAAACGCTTAACCGAATCTGAATCCAGTATCGGTGTATAACTTAAATGATCAAGCCGTTGTTTTTTGGCGGCAGTCATCGCGACATCAGCATGGCGTAATAACTGAATCGCATCATTGCCATGCTCTGGCGAGCGGGCGCTGCCAGTAGTAATACCTAATACAATATCGATACCCGAATGTTGAAACGGCTCGATAAAACACTGTTGCAAACGATATATTGCATCGTGTAGCTGGCTATTTAAATCATAGGAAATTGCCGCCGCAAACTGATCGGCACTAATACGGGCAAGCTCGTTGCTATCAAACTCAGCACTAATACGCCCTGCTATCGCAGCTAGTAACTGATCGCCAGCGGCATGACCCAGCGCTTCGTTAACATTACCAAAATGATTGATATCAAATAATAAAATGGCAAACCGTTGAGTAGAATCCTGACGTTCTAACAATTCCATACTGTTTCGGCAGTTTTCTAAAAACTTATCACGATTCTGCATACCGGTAAGAACATCATGCTCGGCACGATATCGAATTTCTTTTTCACGCATCGCCACTGCGCCTTGCATCGATTGAAATTCTTCTGCCAGCGCACCAATTTCATTGCGTTGCGCTTCGTGCTTATGCAGTGATTCAAGGGGCTGCTGATAATCGCCTGAGGTAACCTGACGAATCATATCAACTAGCGCACGTAATGGGCCGGTGATTCTTCTGGCAATCCACGCTACTGCTAAAGCGCTAAACAATAAGGTTAGGGAGAATAAAAATAATAACTCGTACCACCATTGGTTAAAGCCATTTAATTGCTCGCTTATGGATTGGTGTAGTACCACAGAAAGCTTTAAAGAAGTGCCCGTTGGAATGGCAATCGTTGACTGCATACCTTCTATTTGCTTACCGTTATAGTAGTGCGCTATTTGTGTATCGTCGCTGGCTTTCGAAGAGAAATCAATTCCATCTGCGGAAATATTCGAAACCTTTGTGGCGTACAAAGCATCGCTTACTGAGCTATTGATAGCGTCCTCTACGCCATAAGTACTAATTTCACTGTTCGATAAGGTGGTAGCAAAAACTTTGGCGCGTGAGTTTTGATAACCAATAAATGTGGTTTGCAAACCGGTTGCCGAATAGAAGTTATGTGCGAGATCATCATCAATGGAGAAACCCATTGCGACCCAACCAATATGGGTTGGCGCTTTCATTGACGCAACAACAAACTGATACACCTTATCATCGACTGATAAAAAGAAATCCAAATAGTCTGAAGGGGTTTGTGATAGTTCTGCCTGCTCAATAAGTCGATTCACCTCGGCCATTGAATCAGCATCAAGAAATAAGGTAGAGCCGCGCAATGCACCGCTGTCATCTATATAGAACCCAACATCAGCACCCAAACGCGAACTGAAGTTGACAATCATGCTATTAATCGTGGGTTCATTACTACTGCCTACCGCTTGTCTAAAACCCCAATCCTTAGCAACCGTTTGGACAAAACCGGTTAGATATTGACGACGGTTTTCTAATTCAGCGGTAAAGAAATTTTGCGCTGTACTTAAGCGCTGACTAATTTGCTGCTCAACATTTTCTCGCGAAGCGGCATAGGCCAACCAAACAGTGGAAACCTGTAACATAACTAACAAACCCAGAAACCAAATAAATATCTGGTTATCTAAACGTTTTTGATTTTTTGGCTGCTGATTATTGACTGAATCCATTAGTATTTTGACCTCCTTTTAACTCGCGAAATTTCCACCGAGGGCTGATCACGTAACTTACGCAGTTTTTTCTTAACCTTAAAATTTAACTGTTGATCGGCAGACTCAACCGTGACTTTTTGACTAATAGGTTTTGCCGGTCGCAATCCCGGATACCAAAGACTCATGGTGTAATCACCTACTGGCAAATCTTTTATCTCAACACTGTTTTTTTCTAACTTGCCGTAATATTGAGTATCGACGACTAATAAATAATTCAGCATCCAATCATGAATATTGCAGCCAATCGTGACCAAGCCGGGCGAATCAAATACTTCTGTATGGCTGTCACCGGGTTGATACAAAGGTAATTCAAAGGATTTACTTTTAGAAAAGGAATAAACGTGATGAGCAACGCTATCACGATTGGGAAAACTAACCGCCATGCCAGCTGGAACAATTTGAATATACGGAGTGAATTGCCGGTTTTCTTGCGCTATGGCGATTGGTGCAGCTTGGCTTTGAGGCGAAACATTTTCGCTTTGCAATTGAGAATCATCGCTAAACAAAGGCGTTAGATAAACCACCGCACCCGAAAGATCCGGTGGTGATTTTTGGCTAGCAACAATCGTTATTGTGACGGCCATCACGTTTGCACAGCAAAACAAACCCGCCAGCAATAAGCTACTTGCGTGCAAAAACCTGCGATATCGATTGAAGTGAGATGTTCCAAAGTCCATATTTTTAAGCCAAAGCAACTTTTTAGCCGATAAGCAGCACTTTAGACGGTGCATTACACTTGATTTGCGGCGATAACTTAAACTATAGACAGATTTTTCAGGTCTGGCGGGGATTCGGGAGGAGATTTAACAATCAATAGGTGGGCGTTTTTTACTCAATGCCAAATATTGAATTCGCCCGCTGTAGCTATCATCCATTCGGGTTAGCTAATTAAAGCTAGCGCCAATTAAAGATAGCCAAGCGGACAAGACTGTTTTATTCACTAGCTATAAGCACACTAGTGCAGCTACGCTAGACCTGATCAAATTCATGCAAGCCACACTCGGCATGAAATTCACAATAGCGTTTATAGTCACCCGCGAATAAGAACGGTACATGACCCGTATCGGTGCTGTAATAACTATTGCATGACGACGAACCCCAAGAATAAATGCCAAAATTCTCGCCAAGCCAATCGTTATATTGCCGATGCAAATCTTTTTTCACGCTGATCGCTTTAGCATTGGCCGCTTGTTTTTCTTTTAACAGACGAACAATGGTTTCAACATTTTTTTCAACCGTTATAAAGTAAGAAACATTCAACACCAAACCATTGGGGCCAACGGCAAAAAAGTAGTTAGGGAAATTAGGTACCGCAATACCTTTATGGGCTTCGGGCGCAACTTCCATAACCGCTGCTAGTGATTGATTTTCCAATCCGGTCACTGCAATACGATCAAAATCCAAAATACGATAACCGGTGCAGTAAATAATAATATCTACCGGAACTTCGCGACCGCTTGCAGTAACAATACTATTTGCTGTAACCGATTGCAGACCTTCAGCAATTAACTCAACGTTATCGCGATTTAAGGCCGGGTAAAAATCATCTGAAACTAAACCCCGTTTACAGGCGTAGCGGCTATCTGGCGTTAAGGCATCGCGTAGCGGACCTTCGGGAAACGATCTA
>CAJQQO010000320.1 GCA_905480475.1 uncultured Pseudomonadales bacterium
TTGAGGGGAGTTCATTTGCAGTCGTGTTGTTAGAGGTGTTGTCGTTCAAAGCAGTTAACCTTTATCGTGTTTCTATTGCCGTTTTATAAGCCGGGATTACTACGCGGCGCTTATCATAGGCTATCTACGCGTATCCGTGAAGCTTATCCCTGTAGCGCTCGCTGCAACATAGCTTATTCGTTATAAATTCTGCAATGGCTTTCATCTGCTTGCTAGTAGGTATTAGAATGTCAGTATGAGTGAAACCGTTGATCAAGATAGTACGCGTTTAGCTGCGGCGGCATTAGATTGCCCTGCAGAGAGGGCTGTTCTTAAAGAAGCGGCCGATCAAGAAACGGTTTATCAGAAAAAGGGTGATCAAGAGCTAGATCATCAGCAAACGGTACAGCGAAAAATAATTCATGTGGATATGGATGCTTTTTTTGCTTCGGTTGAACAGCGCGACTTCCCTGAATATCGTGGCCAGCCTTTGATTGTTGGCGGCAATCCGCAACATCGCGGAGTGGTGGCGGCCTGTAGTTATGAGGCGCGAAAATTTGGTATTCATTCGGCCATGTCTTCTGCAAAAGCCTATCAGTTATGTCCCAATGCGATATTTGTAAAGCCGCGCTTTGAAGCCTATCGAGAAGCCTCAATTGCCATTCAAGGCATTTTTAAAGAGTACACAGCCTTGGTTGAGCCACTGTCTTTGGATGAAGCATTTCTTGATGTTACTGGCTCAGAATTATGTTCTGGCTCAGCAACCTTAATTGCCAGAGATATTAAACAAAAGATTTATCAAGAAACCGGTCTGACTGCCTCGGCGGGTATTTCCTATAATAAATTCTTGGCGAAAATCGCCTCGGATATGGATAAACCGGATGGTTTATTTGTCGTGCTGCCTTCGGCGGCAAACGATTTACTTGAGTCGCTAGCCATTCGTAAGTTTCACGGTATAGGCAAAGCGACCGAAGCAAAAATGCAGGCACTGGGGATTAACTGCGGACGTGATTTAAAACAGTGGAGTAAGTCTAGGCTGCAAAAACATTTTGGCCGAATGGGGGTATATTATTATGGCATTGTTAGGGGTGAGGATGAGCGCCCGGTGCATAATAATCGCTTGCGAAAATCCATCGGCGCCGAGACTACCTTCTCTGATGATTTAATCGATACCCATGAAATGCTCGAACGTTTGCATAAGCTGGCAGAAAAGGTGGTGAGTATTATGCAGGCTAAAAAAATGGCGGCTAAAACGATTACGCTTAAGGTTAAGTTTGATAATTTTGAGCAAGTCACTCGCAGTCATAGTGAGTTATTGGGCTTTCAAAATTTGGATACGATATTGGGCCGCTTACCTCAGTTGTTAGAAAAAACTGATGCTGGAGAAAGAAGGGTTCGCTTGCTTGGCGTAAGTGTGTCGAATTTGTTTGCGCTAAATAATGAGGCTGTGTCGCCAGAGCAAATTCGCTTAATCTAGATGTGACTAATCTAACGGTGCTTTAGAACGATTTGGCTGCGCAAAAATCAAACATAGATATGGATGACTTTAATATGGATGACATTATTACTGATAGCATTATGCTGTGAGATCATTCACAGTATGATTTATTTATTGGTTTTTGCGTGTTTATTGAGCGATCCTCTGTCGGTTTTTGGTCTCAGCCGAGTCGGCAAAAGCACTTAATTGCGCTACGCTATATTACTGTGTGCGCTACGCTGTGCTGATAAGAGTCGCGTCCGTCTGCTGTAATTCCCAGCGTAATATAACTATTGGTTCAAGTTCACGAGCGATATTATGATTCGTATGTTTAAGGAAAACCTCTTGATAAAAACAATTAGCCTGATTTTGCTTGCTCTGCTGGCAAGCGGTTGTACAACTGTTTCGCAACAAAAAGCCGATTGGCGTCAAAACTGGCCAGAGCGGAGTTATTACGAGGCGCAATATGCGGCTGACGTTGCTAATCAAGCCGCGCAGAGTAGGGATGACTATATCAAATGGGTTAAGCGTTACTACAAAGGCTTTGCCTTTTATCCTGAAGGTTGGGATTGGCTAACCGAAGCAGTACTGAAAGAAATTGAAGATTACCCTCAGCGCCTGCGGCTCAAAGACAAGATGTACTCTATTGGCGAGCGGATTAGTGCCGAGTGGGCCAAAAGCTCTGATCATCGGCAGATTAATTCCAAAAACCTCTTAGTCTGGGCTGATGCGGTAAAGCGTTCGGTTATCGCGGGTGAGGAAGAGTTGCTGGCTGATAAGATCTCGGTCGATGTTGATGCTTTGTTGGCTGGCACGCTAAAAACTTCGGATGTTCGTTTAACTCGGTACTTTGCCTCTGCTAATAGAGGCGCCGATAGCGAAGATAGTGAGGATGAAGATTTTGCTATGGGTGATGAATTTTAGATTTAGATCGTCAACGGGGCGGTGTCTCAGCCCCCAGCCAGGATTCTCCCTAAGCTACCTATAATTGTCCGAAAGCTTAATGGCATAGTTATTTCTAAGCGTTAAGCGGCCACACTGTCATTTCACTATCTCGTCAGCAAATCTTTCTAACGCTTTAGCTTTATTTCCAGCTACTGCCCAGCTGCTCTGCAGGCGTAGTGACCGTTTTCTCTCGCCCAAAAAAGCAAGCATTGTGGCCAATTCTCGACAAAATAACCTTTTGCCAGTTTGTCGCTGTCAGGTCTTTCTGATAAGCTGGCCTCCCATCTGTGACTGACACTCTCGTGTCACTACATACTTCTAAATTCGTGCTTTTGGCGCTTACTTCTGCCAATTTCATTGATTGTCTAAATAGGCGATATGGCCAATTTGGGCGGTTTTTGGGTTCATGGAAACTGAGTTCTTTATGGAAACTGATTTCATGGTAACTCTAAGTGGATTGGAGCAGATCTGAAGGAAAGAAGGCTGTATTAATAAAGCGCGGGTATTACTTTAATTGATGCGGTTTGCTGTGACTTACATCAGCAAGCGGCTAACACAGGCTAAATTAGCCTACACAGGTGGTTGTTAAATGACGCGATATATTTTCGTGACTGGTGGTGTTGTTTCTTCACTGGGCAAAGGTATTGCATCGGCTTCGCTGGCGGCAATATTGGAGTCGAGAGATCTTAAAGTCACCATGATGAAGCTCGACCCCTATATCAATGTTGATCCGGGCACTATGAGCCCCTTCCAGCATGGTGAAGTCTTTGTTACCGACGATGGGGCCGAAACCGATTTGGATTTGGGTCACTACGAGCGGTTTTTGCGCACCAAAATGACCAAGCGTAATAACTTCACCTCGGGTCGAGTCTATGAAACGGTTTTGCGCAAAGAGCGGCGCGGTGATTACCTTGGCGGAACTGTGCAAGTTATTCCCCATATTACCGATGAGATAAAGCGCCGAGTATTAGCCGGTGGTGAAGGCTACGATGTCGCACTGGTAGAAATTGGTGGCACAGTCGGTGATATCGAATCCTTACCCTTTCTAGAAGCCGCCAGACAATTAAAAGTCGAGCTTGGCTCACAGCGCGCATTGCTTATCCATTTAACCTTAGTGCCGTATATCGCCACTGCAGGTGAAACCAAAACCAAACCCACGCAACACTCGGTTAAAGAGCTACGTTCGATCGGCTTACAACCCGAAGTATTAATTTGTCGCTCGGAAGTTGAAATTAGCGCCAGTGCGCGTAGAAAAATTGCCTTGTTTACCAATGTGGAAGAGCGGGCTGTTATTTCATTACCCGACGCCGATACCATTTATCGCGCACCTATTATGCTTAATAAAAAAGGCTTGGATGAATATGTTGTTCAGCGCCTAGGGCTGGATTGCAAAGTTGCCGATTTAAGCGAGTGGGAAGCTGTTATTGACGGTGAATTAAATCCCGAACGCGAAGTGACCGTTGCGATGGTAGGTAAGTACACTGATCTTATTGATGCTTATAAGTCTTTAAATGAAGCCTTAAAGCATGCTGGTATCGGTTCGCGTACCAAAGTTAAAGTGCGTTATATAGATTCAGAAGATATTGAAACCCAAGGACTTGAACTGCTAAAAAATGTGCACGCAATCTTGGTGCCGGGTGGTTTCGGTGAGCGAGGCGTAGAAGGCAAAATACTTGCCGTGCAATATGCGCGTGAAAATAAAATTCCCTATTTAGGTATTTGTCTTGGCATGCAAGTCGCGGTTATCGAATACGCGCGCAACGTTGCCAGTATGAAGGGCGCTCATAGTACTGAGTTTAACGCTTCCAGCCCGCATCCGGTTATTGCCTTAATTACTGAGTGGTTAGATGAAGATGGCAGTCGCAAACAACGCAAAGTTAACGAAGATTTGGGTGGCAGTATGCGTTTAGGTTCTCAACCTTGTCATTTGGTTGAGGGATCTTTAGCACAAACAACTTATGGTGAAAGCACTATTAACGAGCGGCATCGTCATCGTTATGAAGTTAACGATAATTATGTTGAGCAACTGCAAGCGGCGGGATTACGCATCGCCGGTTGGTCGCAAGATAATGAACTGGTAGAGGTTGTGGAAGTGGTAGATCATCCATGGTTTGTTGCCTGTCAGTTTCACCCTGAATTTACCTCGACGCCTAGAGATGGCCATCCGCTATTTAGTGGTTTTGTCGATGCAGCGATTCAGTTTTCTGAAGCTTAATTTGATTGGGTTAATCAATAATAACGATATCGAAGCAATAATTTAAATACGGATAAAAAATATGTCTTCACCGGCTACACAAAAAACCATTGAGGTTGCCAATCTATCAGTCGCAAACCATCTACCGTTTGTGTTGTTTGGTGGCATGAATGTTTTGGAATCAAAGCAGATGGCGATGGATATTGCCGGGCATTATGTTGAAGTGTGTAGCCAGCTTGATATTCCCTATGTATTTAAAGGTTCCTTTGATAAAGCGAATCGTTCTTCAATGCACTCGTTTCGCGGCCCGGGTTTGGATCAGGGCTTGGATATTTTTGAAACCATAAAGAAAGCTTATAATGTACCCGTGATTACTGATGTGCACGAGCCGGGTCAAGCGGCGGAAGTCGCCAGCGTCGTCGACGTTATTCAGTTGCCAGCTTTTTTATCCAGACAAACTGATCTGGTTGTCGCTATGGCAAAAACCGGCGCGGCAATTAATATCAAAAAGGCGCAGTTTTTAGCGCCCAAAGAAATGCAGCATATTTTAAGCAAATGTGAAGAAGCGGGTAATAGCCGTTTAATGCTTTGCGAGCGCGGCAGTAGTTTTGGTTACAACAATTTAGTTGTCGATATGCTGGGTTTTGGCATTATGAAAGAATTTAATTATCCAGTTATCTTTGATGTGACTCACGCTTTGCAAATGCCCGGCGGGCGTAGCGATTCAGCGGGTGGCCGACGCCAGCAAGTTGTGCAGCTAGGGAAAGCCGGTATGTCGCAATCATTAGCGGGTTTATTTCTTGAAGCGCATCCCGATCCGGATAAGGCCCGTTGTGATGGGCCTTGCGCATTACCGCTTAAGCAGCTTAAACCGTTTTTAGAGCAAATGAAGGCGGTTGATACGCTGGTTAAAGGTTTTGACGATATTGAAATTGATTAATTTAAATGATGGTTGCGGCTAAGCCATTCGTTAGCGCAGCTATTGAACAACGACTTAATTGTTAGAGTTTATGAGGAGCAGTATGTCATCTATTAAGACCGTCACAGCGTTAGAGGTATTGGACTCGCGCGGTAATCCAACTGTTGAAGCGCAAGTTGTTTTGGAATCGGGCGTTAGTGCCACGGCGTGCGCACCATCAGGTGCATCTACCGGTTCGAGAGAGGCGCTTGAATTGCGCGATGGCGATAAAAGCCGCTACTTGGGTAAAGGGGTGTTACAAGCCGTGGCCAATATTAACGACAGTATTCAGCCTGTTTTAATCGGTCAAAACCCTGCTGAACAGCGTGCGATTGATCAGCTAATGATTGATCTTGATGGCACCGAGAATAAAGGTAAGTTAGGTGCAAATGCAATTTTAGCCGTCTCGCTTGCTGTTGCTAAAGCCGCTGCTATGGATGCCGGGATTCCACTGTACGAGCATATCGCCAATGTAAACGGCACACCGGGTCAGTACTCTATGCCGGTACCTATGATGAATATTGTTAACGGTGGCGAGCACGCTGATAACAATGTTGATATTCAGGAATTTATGGTACAGCCGGTAGCTTGCAAAAGTTTTGCCGAGGCCTTGCGTTGTGGTGCTGAAATATTTCATGCGCTAAAAAGCGTTCTGAATGCTCGCGGTTTAAATACTGCGGTCGGTGATGAGGGTGGTTTTGCGCCTGATTTAGAGTCTAACGCCGCTGCTCTGGCACTGATATCCGAGGCCGTTGCCAACGCCGGTTATTCTCTTGGTGATGAAGTGACTCTAGCCTTGGATTGTGCCTCTTCAGAATTTTATAAAGACGGCCAATACAATCTTGCTGGTGAAAATAAAGTATTTGATGCGCCAGGTTTTGCCGATTTTCTTGCTGACTTAAGTGAACAATACCCCATTATTTCAATTGAAGATGGTATGGATGAAAGCGATTGGGAAGGTTGGGCTGATCTGACGCGAAAAGTCGGTGATCGTGTGCAATTGGTTGGGGATGACTTATTTGTTACCAATACCACCATACTAAAGCGCGGTATTGATGAAAATATTGCCAACTCTATTTTGATTAAGTTTAATCAAATTGGCTCCTTAACTGAAACGCTCGATGCGATCAAAATGGCGCAAGCAGCGGACTACACGGTTGTGATATCGCATCGCTCTGGTGAAACTGAAGATACCACCATTGCCGATCTTGCAGTTGCAACCTCGGCCGGACAAATTAAAACCGGTTCTTTATGTCGTTCCGATCGGGTTGCTAAATATAATCGATTATTAAGAATAGAATCGGAATTAGGTTCTCTAGCGCCTTATAGAGGACGTGCAGAATTTAAAGTTTAGATTTTTGGTTTTATAGTTTTGCATTCTGATTAATGCTTAGATAAAAAGGCTGCTTAGTGATGGTTGCATCGAGTCAATCAAAAAGCGTAGAAAAGACATCAGCGTTAGCGGATACCGGCGGTATTTTGTTAAAGCTGTTAATCGCTGTATTGCTCTTTATGCTTATTGGCTTGCAATATCGTTTATGGGTTGGCGAGGGCAGTCTTGCCGAAACAAAATCTTTATCCGATAAAGTCTCTTTGCAGCTCGAAAAAAATGAAGCCATGCGTTTAGCCAATCAACAACATGCTGCCGAGGTCAACGCACTTAAAACCGGTTTGGACGAAGTTGAAGCGCGTGCTCGCGAAGAGCTGGGTATGGTTAAGCAAGGTGAAACGTTTTATTTGCTCGTGGATAAACCGGAGCAATAGTGCAAGCCTTGGATTTAATCTGCGCTAAACAATGGATTAATCATCCATGACACAAGCGGCTCTATGGGCAGTGGTTCCGGCAGCAGGTTCCGGTTCGCGTTTTGCTGCTAGCCAAGCGAAGCAATATATCGATTTGGCGGGTAAAACAATTGCCGAGCGTAGTTTAGCGACCTTAGAGTCTGCCGGCATCTTTCAATCCATCGTTGTTGTATTAAACCCTCTCGACAAAAAATTTAGTCAATTACCGCAATCCCAAAATCCAATCTTTGAATTGGCCGAAGGTGGCCAAAGTCGCGCAGAGTCGGTGCTTAATGGTTTAAAGGCTCTGGCCGATCGGGCCAAAGCGGATGACTGGGTAATGGTTCACGATATTGCCCGACCATTAATAACCGAACAATCATTGCATACGCTTTGGGCTGCGGTTAATGATGTTAAGCAAAAAACTGTCGGAGCTATTCTCGCTGCGCCAATTTACGATACGGTAAAACAAGCCGAAGGGACGACTCAAGCCGATGCTGAGCAGACGTTACCGACTATAGCAAAAACCTTAGATAGACATTTGCTTTGGTCTGCGCAAACGCCGCAACTGTTCCCGTATGGTTTATTATGCCAAGCTTTAAGTGGTGCAATGCAATCGCCAGATGCAGCCGCTATTACTGATGAGGCCTCAGCGATTGAGCGAATAGGTGGTAACGTACTGATCGTTAAAAACAGTCGACAGAATATTAAAATCACCACCGCTGAAGATTTACAACTGGCAAACTATTATTTAAGTCAAAATGATACGCTTAATTAAATAGTCCGGCTCGCTAAAGTAAACTGTTCGTGAAGATACGGGTTGAGAAAATGATAAGCAGAAGACTATTATGAAAATCCGAATTGGCCATGGTTACGATGTGCATGCTTTTGCGCCATCTGCCGAATCAATAGCATCAGGCTCGACCATTACACTAGGCGGTGTAGCCATTCCCTTTGAAAAAACCTTAATCGCTCACTCCGATGGTGATGTGCTTATCCATGCACTTTGTGATGCCATGTTAGGTGCGTTGTCGTTGGGTGATATCGGTCATCACTTTCCCGACACCGATCCACGTTATCGTAATATTGATTCGCGTGAGTTGCTAAAAGGCGTAGTTAAACTTTTGGCCGAGAGACAGTACTGTTTATCCAATGCCGATATGACGATAGTCGCGGAACGTCCCAAAATGGCAGATTATATTGTCGCTATGCGTGAGAATATCGCCAGCGACACCGGCGTTGCTGTCGCTGATATCGGCGTCAAAGCAACCACTACCGAAGGTTTAGGTTTTGTCGGTCAAGAGCAGGGTATAGCCTGTTATGCTAATGTATTGTTATGTCATGCAGGCATGTCCGATTGATTGAGTCAGCCCCCGTCACTAACGCTCAGGATTCAGTAACGACATCGGCTTATGCTTACGGCGGCCCGTTGGCAAGCGCCGTGATTCGTGCAAAGCCAGAAGATTTTTATGTTGATGAATTGCTAGGTTTTGAAGCCAGCGGTGAGGGCGAGCACGTTTTTTTACAAATAGAAAAACGTTGTTTAACGACATTGGCGCTACGAGATAAAATTGCCTCCTTAGCAGCTTGTAAGGCAATGGATGTAGGTTACGCCGGTTTGAAAGATAAATGGGCGGTCACACGACAGTGGTTTAGTGTTTATTTGCCCGGTGATAAAACCGTTGATTGGTTTTCGCTTGAAACGCCGGATGCATCCGGCACAGACGCGCCGCTTGCTGATCAAGTGTTAGCGCCGCGTGAATCAGCGATAAAATTGCATACAGTGATACGGCATTCGCGCAAATTACGTCGCGGTGCACATAAGGGTAATGCGTTTAAACTTGTCGTGTCATCTTTATCAGCGTTTGATGCTCCCGCTGGCGAACTATCTCAGCAGTTATCAGAACAGTTAGCGGAAAAGATTCAAGCGCTAACGACTCAAGGTATGCCTAATTATTTTGGAGAGCAGCGTTTTGGCAGTAACAATTTAGCTAAGGCGCGATCCTTGTTTGCGGGTAATAAGCGCATGCCTAGAGAGCAGCGTAGTATGTGTCTTTCTGCTGCGCGATCCTTTTTGTTTAATCAGTTATTGTCCACCAGAGTGGCAATGAACAACTGGTTAAGCTATGTTGCTGGTGATGTACTGGTACTCGATGGTAGTCGTAGTCAATTTGTCTTGGATGAAACAGCGATCTATAACGCTGAAGAGTTGCAAAAGTTGCAGCAGCGCTTAACGGAATGTGATATTCATATATCCGGTCCGATGTGCGGCAGAGGCCGTTCTGACGTTTCTGCCGATGCCGAGCAAATCGAACGGCAGGCACTGGCTGCTGAGCAGTCCTTGATTGAAGGGCTTGATAGGCAGGGCGTGGATATCGCCCGCCGTTCGTTAAGAGTTTTGCCGAAGCAGTTGCAATGGCATTTGGATAGTGAAAAATTGCACTTATCCTTTGTGCTTCCGACAGGAAGTTACGCCACGGTATTGATTCGTGAATTGGTAGAATGTGCGTAACAGAGATTTGTAAACCGGATATGGGCAAGAGACACAATAATTATGCAGCATAACGAGCGTTTAGGCATTGGTATGACGTCCCAGCGTACCCGTGACCGATTGGTGACGCGACTTTCCGAGCAAGGCATTCGCAATATCGATGTGTTAGAAGTTATGCGCAGTACTCCGCGACATATTTTTGTGGATGAAGCTCTGGCACATCGTGCCTATGAAGACGCTGCTTTACCTATTGGCCAAAACCAAACTATTTCGCAGCCCTATATCGTCGCATTGATGACAGAGGCTTTATTATCCCATGGCAATTTACAATCAGTGTTAGAGGTCGGCACGGGTTGCGGATACCAAACGGCGGTGTTGGCGCAGCTAGTTAAGCGGCTATGCACTATGGAGCGCATTCGTTCTTTACAGCAGGGTGCTGAGCAGCGATTGCGTCAATTAGGTTTGCGCAATATCGAATATCGACATGGCGACGGATATGTGGGCTGGAAGGATAGAGCGCCTTTTGATGGCATTATTATTACCGCCGCCCCTCGCGAAATTCCAAAAATGCTATTAGCACAGCTAGCGGTTGGGGGTACGATGATTTTGCCTATTGGTGAAGACGGTAGCCAAGCCTTACAGGTCATTACTAAAACGGCTGATGGTTACAATACTGAGCCACTTATCCCAGTGCGCTTTGTGCCATTGCAAAGTGGTGTATTGGCTTAAATCTTATTATCTTTTTGCAGTATCCAGATGGCCCGCTTATAAATCAATCAGCTGCTTCTGCCTGCTCGAATTTAGAAGCTTACACTTTATTTAAATATCGCTTAATTCACGAGCTTAATCGCTGGCTCGGTTCTTGTTTTGCTTGCCTTTTGCTGTCTGCCGCTTCGTCGCTAAGTTTATGATAATGCTGTGTTTGATCTTGTCTGGCATAGCTAAAGTGTTAGTTAATTGGCAGAAGTATCCAGTTTGCCTCGCTAAATTTGCCGCTTAGCGTGAAATATGAATGGTTTTGCCATCGAAGTTGTTATGATTTAATAGTCGGAACTATCACTTAAATATTTTTGCTCGCGCTTGCTAAAGCCGATTTGCAACACTCTCTATACGGAACCACATAATGAAACAGTTAGGGCCGCTCGATAGCGCTTTTATCAATCTCGAAACTAAAAACACCCCGCAGCATATAGGTGCCTTGGCCATATACGATCCGTCTACAGCGCCCGGCGAATTTGTTCGATTTAAAGATGTTATCGAAAGCTTTGATCGTCGCCTGCAATCCATGCCTTTATTTCGTACCCGCCTGCAGCAAGTTCCCGGTGGTATGGGGCGGCCTTATTGGGTTGAGCATAAAGATTTTGATTTGGAATTTCATTTGCGACATATCGCCTTGCCACAGCCAGGTGATTGGCGACAGCTATGGATACAAGCTGCGCGCTTGCATTCGCGTCCTATCGATATGTCACACCCGCTTTGGGAAGTTTATATTATTGAGCGTTTGGATAATCTCAAAGACGTACCTAAGGGCGCGTTTGCGATTTATACCAAGATGCATCATTCCCTGGTAGATGGCTCGCAAAGTCAGGGCTTTATGCAGGCACTGCATGATCTTGAGCCAACGCCGCCACCGGTTACCGATTTAGGTCCTTCTATCCGCGTGGTAGATAATCAGCCTAGTGGTATTGAGTTGTTGGCTAGAGCTGCTGCAAGTGGCGTGCAAGATGCACGCAGAAAATCCAAAGGCGTTATGAATTTTGGCCGTAAGCTTGTCGACTATGGTAAACGTATTCGTTCTAACGAATTACCTATGCCGGAAATGCGTGCGCCTGCAACACGTTTTAATCGCCCAGTTGGTCCGCATCGGGTTGCCGAGGCATCGGTGATTCCGCTAGACGATTTTAAATTTGTTAAAAATGTTGCCGGTGTTACGATTAATGATGTTGCAGTATCGGTTGTTTCGGGTGGTATGCGTAAATATCTTCAGCATCATAGTGAATTGCCCGATGAGCCATTAGCTGCAACTATGCCGCTCAATATGAATACTCGCGGTGTAACGACAACCGATAATAATAATGTCGGTGCCATGCACTCGCAAATCCACACTGATATAGCTGATCCGTTTGAGCGCTTATTAAAAATCAATGAAAGTATCAACGCGGCTAAATTGGCTAGTGATGTAAGTCCGGTTACCAATTTATTAAATATTGCTGGTGAGGTTTCGCCTTGGTTGTCGCAGTCGGTTGCGCGTATGTGGGAGAGTAATCATCTTTCCAAATACATTCCGCTAAATGTTTGTACCAATATTTCTAATGTGCCGGGGCCTAACTTCCCGATGTATTGTGCAGGTGCAAAACTTATTCGTTACCACGGTTTGGGTTTGTTAACGCCGGGTATCGGGACTTTTCATTTGGTTTTTAGTAATAACGGCGTAATCACAATCACGCTATTGGCCGATAGGGATATTGTGCCTGATCCAACCTTTTATCGTCAGTGTCTTGATGAGGCATTTGCAGAAACCTTAGCAGCGGCCAAAAAAATCAGCGCCCAGCGCGAAGCTGATGCAGAAAAACAGCTGGCTCAAGCGGTAAAGCCAAAGAGAAAAGCCAAAGCGAAAGCGAAAGTCAAGGCAAAACCTAAGGCTAAAGCGAAAGCTAAGTCGGCGCCAGCGGCAAATGATAAGACTAAGGTCAAAGCTAAAGCAAAAACCAAAGCTGTAGCAAGCGAAACTGTAAACGAAAAGCCTAAGGAAAAAGTAGCTGAGCCGGTTAAGGGTGCGGCGGTATCTGAATCCTCATTAGTTGCTGAAGTGATTAGCACGCAAACCACGGCGACAGCAGTCGATATTAATAGTGCCGTGTCGAAAAAAGTCAGCGAGCCAGTTACTCAGGCGGGCTAGCATTGTCGATTAGAAGATTTTTAAACGCGGTGGCAGCATTCGATTGCTGTCGTCCGCGATACTCGATAATACCGAGTTGGCGTTCAATATAAACATCGGGAATATGTATTTGTTCCAAGTCACCTATCATGGTTTTCGGTAGCACGCTCCAGCCAAGACCGATCGACACCATCATTTTTATCGTCTCAAGATAATTAGTTGTCATGGAGGAGTTAAAGCCGATACCTCTTTGCTCAAACAGTTTGCTAACGATTTTGCCAGTGTAAGTATTTGCGCCGGGGTGAATCGCATCCATTTCGCTAAGTTGTTCCAAGGTAACATTGTCTTGTAGATGCAAGGGGTGTTCGGGGCTGCAAACAAACACCAGCGGGTCGTGCCATAGCGGTGTTGAAATAATATCGGGATAAACTTCTGGCGATAGCGTAATTACACCAAGTTCCGCAGCGCCTTCCAAAACTGTTCCGTAGGCTTGTTCGGAATCGACAAAACTAATATCCAGATTAACTTCGCTGTAAGTGCTTGAATACTGTTTTAGATAGGGCGGTAATCGATGTAAGCCAATATGGTGACTAAATGCGATCGATAGTTTGCCGCTCACATCACCGCCAATATCACTTATCGCTTGTTTAGTATCCCTAAGTGATTGGATAATACTGCGGGCGCGAGGCAGTAGGGCGTGACCGGCTTCGGTAAGAAAAACCTTTTTGCGAATGCGGTCAAATACTCTGGTATCCAGCTGTCCTTCCAGCAGGGCGATACGCTTGCTAACAGCCGATTGAGTGAGATAAAGCCGCTCTGCAGCCTCGGAAAATGATCCCGTTTCAGCGACTGAAACAAAAGCCGCAAGTGCCTGTGTATCGAGTGTTGACATAATTGTCTCTCCTGGCTCGCTTACAAAATCCAGTTTGATCCGCCAGTTGTGGCAATTTTGATCAAATGGCTTAAAAAACTCTTATCATTCCCCCTGAGAATCCAATTGATAAATAATATGAATTTTATTTATCGATAACAAGCGTTATTCTTGTTGGTAATAGGCGGGAAATGTAGAAATAGAGTATTCCTGTGCGGCGCGGATGTAGATATTGGGTCAGATACTGCATCAAGATAAGTGCCACATACCCGTTCAAAGCAATCAGCTATAAGCAAAAAAAGAGGCAAAAACATGGCAGCTAAAACGCTATATGACAAGCTTTGGGACCAACATTTGGTCAAGCAAAGAGATGACGGCACGGCCTTGATCTATATCGATCGGCACCTGATTCACGAAGTGACTTCACCGCAGGCATTTGAGGGGTTACGTATTGCGAACCGTAAACCATGGCGCGCCTCGGCTAATATCGCTACGCCCGATCATAATGTCCCAACCACAACGGCTGAGCGTCTCGAAGGTATTAACGGTATCGCCGATGCCATCTCAAAAATCCAGATACAAACATTGGACGATAACTGCGATGAGCTAGGTATCACTGAATTTAAAATTGACGATGAGCGGCAAGGTATTGTTCACGTTGTTGGGCCAGAGCAGGGTGCGACCTTGCCCGGCATGACCGTGGTCTGTGGTGATTCTCATACCTCTACACACGGAGCGCTTGGTGCTTTGGCGCACGGTATCGGCACGTCTGAAGTTGAACACGTGCTTGCCACGCAATGCTTATTGCAGCGCAAAATGAAAAATATGTTAGTGCGTATCGATGGTGATTTACGCATGGGCGTCACGGCTAAAGATTTAGTCTTAGCGGTGATTGGTGAGATCGGTACCGCAGGTGGTACGGGTTACGCGATTGAGTTTGGTGGCGATGCTATTCGCAGCTTATCCGTCGAAGGTCGAATGACGGTTTGTAATATGGCTATCGAAGCGGGTGCGCGAGCGGGCTTAATCGCCGTTGATCAAAAGACCATTGATTATTGTAAAGGTCGACCGATGGCACCTAAAGGTGCTGATTGGGATAAAGCAGCTGCAGCGTGGTTAGATCTTGTTAGTGATGATGATGCAGTATTTGATCATACCGTGGTTATTCAAGCGGCCGATATTGCTCCACAAGTCACTTGGGGTTCATCACCGGAAATGGTTGCGTCAATTACTGATCGTGTACCAGAACCGTCAGCAGAAACTGATCCAACGCGTCGCCAATCGATTGAGCGCGCACTGGAGTATATGGGTTTGCACGGCGGGCAACTGATAAAAGATATTCCGATCGATAAAGTATTTATCGGTTCGTGTACAAACGGTCGTATCGAAGATTTACGTGCCGCTGCCGAAGTAGTGCAAGGTCAAAAAGTTTCTAACAAAATTAAATTGGCCATGGTTGTACCGGGTTCTGGATTAGTGCAAAAACAAGCGGAAAGTGAAGGCTTAAATACCATCTTTACCGATGCGGGTTTTGAATGGCGTGAGCCGGGTTGTTCAATGTGTTTGGCGATGAATGCCGACAAGCTTGAAGAAGGCGAGCACTGCGCGTCAACCTCTAACAGAAACTTTGAGGGGCGACAGGGCTTTGGTGGTCGTTCGCATTTGGTTAGTCCGGCGATGGCCGCTGCGGCTGCAATTGCAGGGCGTTTTGTTGATGTACGTGAAATGGGAGAGGGTTAAAATATGAAAGCATTTACTCAACATAGTGGTGTTGTTGTGCCGCTTGATCGTGCCAATGTCGATACCGATATGATTATTCCCAAGCAGTTTCTTAAATCCATTAAGCGCACTGGCTTTGGTCCGTTTTTATTCGATGAGTCACGTTATCTTGATAAGGGCGAGCCCGATATGGATTGCAGTTCGCGGCCGTTAAATGAAGACTTTGTGCTAAACCATGCGCGTTATGAAAATGCTAGCGTTTTGTTAGCACGGCAAAACTTTGGTTGTGGCTCTAGCCGTGAGCACGCGCCTTGGGCTTTGGAAAACTTCGGTTTTCGTTGTTTGATCGCGCCCAGTTTCGCCGATATCTTTTTTAATAACTGTTTTAAAAATGGCATATTACCGATTGAGCTGGATGAGAAAATCGTTGATCAGTTATTTGATAGTGTTAACGCAAATGAAGGTTATTCTCTGGCAGTTGATTTGGAGTCGCAGCAAATTACTTTGCCCGATGGCAGTACTATCGCATTTGAAGTGGATAGTTTTCGCAAGCACTGTTTGTTAAACGGTCTTGATGATATCGCTTTAACCTTGGAAGACGCCGATACCATTAGCGCCTTTGAAGAAAAGCATAAACAAACTGCACCGTGGTTATTTGCCTAGTTTTATTAACCATTTTAGGGCCGGTTTTAGGGCCGGCTTTATTGTTAAAGGTTTTTTTGCAGTTATTGGTTTTCAATAAATATTTTTCCCTGATTGGATTTGGAGTTAGAACATATGTCCCGTAAATTTGATGTTGCTATTGTCGGTGCAACCGGTGCGGTTGGTCAGGCGATGATTGAAATATTGCAAGAGCGGGACTTTCCTGTTGGCAAGATTTATTTATTAGCCAGTGAACGCTCGGCAGGTTCGCGAATTCAGTTTAATGGCAAATCGGTATTGGTTGAAAACCTTGCTGACTTTGATTTTTCCAAAGTACAAATTGGTTTGTTTTCTGCGGGCGCTAGTTTTTCCGCAGAGTACGCGCCGATTGCGGCAGCAGCAGGCTGTGTGGTGATTGATAACACTTCACAGTTCCGTTATCAGGATGATATTCCTCTGGTGGTGCCTGAAGTGAACCCGGATGCGATTGCCGATTATCGCAATCACAATATTATCTCCAACCCAAACTGTTCAACGATCCAAATGTTAGTGGCGCTAAAACCGATTTACGATGCGGTAGGTATTAGTCGCATCAATGTCGCTACTTACCAAGCGGTATCCGGCACCGGTAAAGACGCGATAGAAGAGCTGGCGGGTCAAACTGCCAAGTTGTTAAACGGTCAAGGTGTTGACGAGACCAAGGTTTATCCCAAGCAAATTGCCTTTAATGTGCTGCCGCATATTGATGACTTTCAGGATAATGGTTACACCAAGGAAGAAATGAAAATGGTCTGGGAGACCCAAAAGATTTTTGGCGATAGCGATATTCTGGTAAATCCCACCTGTGTTCGCGTGCCGGTATTTTTTGGTCACTCCGAGGCAGTGCATATCGAAACTCGCCAACCGCTGGATGCTGACTCTGCTCGTCAGTTATTGACGCGCGCTGCTGGCGTAAAAGTGATAGATAAGCATGAAGATGGTGGTTATCCCACTCCGGTTAGCGACGCTGCAGGTAAAAATGCCATCTTCGTTGGCCGAATACGTGATGATATTTCCCACCCCAATGGCCTCAATATGTGGATTGTGTCTGATAATGTGAGAAAAGGTGCAGCTTTAAACAGCATCCAGATCGCTGAATTCTTGATAAAACACCATATATAACCAATACTTTCATGAATATAGCGCACTTGTGCGTCTCCCAGTCGTGGCTGTGTAAATTTACATCAGCTGCGATGCTGCCGCTTAAGCCCAGTGTTTATGCGGTTTAAGCCGGATGCTTGTATGATTTAAGTACAGCAAAATGGCATTGGAGCGGCGTAAATTTGATGGCTTGGATAAGTCCTTGGTCATCAAGCGTATTAACTTTATCTATTTTTATTAGCGTCAAGCAACGGGATTCAACACTATGAATACGAAACTCGCGACAGCGATTGCACTGGTCGGTCTAATGCAATCTTCTGCTGTGTTTGCACTGGGTTTAGGCGAAATCCAAGTAGCGTCAGCAGTAAATGAGCGACTTGATGCGGCGATACCGCTGGTTAACTCCAAGGGTCTGGACGCTTCCCAAATATTGGTGACGCTAGCGTCAAAGGCAGACTTTGCACGCGCTGGTGTTGATCGTGACTACTTTCTCACCAATCTTGAATTTTCCGTTGAGCGAAGCTCATCGGGTATGCCCTTGCTAAGGGTTGAAACGCCAGATGTGGTGTTAGAGCCTTATCTAAACTTTTTAATCGAAGTGCGTTGGCCGCAAGGGCGTTTATTGCGCGAGTACACAGTGCTACTCGATTTACCCAACTATTCGGCAGCGCCAGCCAGAATTGTGACGCCACCTGCGCCGGTGACAAACCGCACAGATAATGGCGGCAGCGTTAGCCGCAACTCAGCTGCGCGACCTAGTGCCGCGCCAAGCCGTCGTCCCAGCGGAACTAGCAGTCAATCATCTAATCAGCCCGTTGCCAGTAGTGCTTCTTCTAGCGGCACTCATACCGTTCGTGCCAATGATACTCTGTGGGAGATTGCGCTGGATGTGAAGCCGGCCAATGCATCGGTTCATCAAACCATGCTCGCGCTGCAGGAATTAAACCCGCAAGCGTTTATCAACAACAATATTAATTTACTGAAAAAAGGTTCAGTGCTGCGCGTACCGAATGGTCAGGATACCGCATCGGTTGATGCGCGTTCTGCCCGCAACTCGGTGAGTCAGCAACAAGCGAGCTGGCAAGGTGGTGTATCTGAACCCCGTTCCAACTTAAATGCAGGTCTTGATGCGCGTGCATCTTCAGCGCGAAATACCGCTGGTGCAAATACGGCCGACGGTCATTTGCAATTAGCATCTAGCCAAAGCACTAAGCCATCTTCTTCTGCTATTGCAGCGAACGCGGATACGCGCGGTGTGAATACAGCATCCAGTTCTTCTGCTGGTGCAGAGTCTGGTGAGCAACTGTCTGCTGAAGTTGCCAGGCTACAAAATGAATTAGCGATAAGCCTAGAAAATCTTGATCGTGCATCGGTTGAAAATACTTCGATGGATGGGCGACTAGAAGGTATGGAATCGCAGCTGACTGATTTAGAGCGTTTAGTCTCTTTAAAAGATCAAGAATTGCAGGCTATGCGTACCGCATTTGAAGCGCGCTCAGAAGCTTTGGCTGATAGCGGTATAAACATTGCTGATACAAGTTCTGCCGATGTAAATATCGATGAGATTGCAATTAGTGAAGCCGTTAATAATTCTATTGATAGCGCCGAGTCAATTGCAGAATCAAATACAGAGATTGCTGAAACGATTGCTAGTGATGTAGCCGTTACTGAAGCGCCAGTAGAGGAAGAGCAAG
>CAJQQO010000321.1 GCA_905480475.1 uncultured Pseudomonadales bacterium
AATCTTTTTTATGAATCAAACTATTAATAGCGAGTGCCTGAATGGTTTCCAGGCTTTGACGATAGGCTTGCTTAGCCTCTTTATCTCTACGCTTGCATTGGCTGAGCCACAAGCTTATCCGCAGAATTCACATGCGAAACCTTATTCCGCGGGATGGAGATGTGACTTTGGTTATAAAAAAGTAGGCTCGGCTTGCGATGCGGTGAAAATCCCCGCCAATGCGTTTCTTGATTATTCGGGTACCGATTGGAAATGTTCTCGTGGTCTTCGTAAGGAGGGTGAGCGCTGCGTAGAAATTATCGTGCCCGATAATGCTTACTTAACTGAGCTTGGCACCAATTGGCACTGCGACAGAGCTTATCGAGAAGACAATGACGTTTGTGTTGCAATTAAATTACCTGCCCACGCCTATCTCACAGGCAATGGCGAGCAATGGACCTGTGATCGAGGCTTCCGAAAAGTGGATGAACACTGTGCGGCTATTCATATACCTAAAAACGCATATGCCACGAATGAAAGCTATGGGGCTGGCTGGGACTGTGTTCGTGGTTATTCGAAATCCAAAGATAGCTGTATCAAAATTGCTTTGCCTGACAACAGCTATGTCGCAAGCCGATCTAAAGGCTGGGCCTGTGATAGAGGGTATTATGCGTTTGGTAGCGGCTGTAAAATGGTGATACTTCCAGAGGGTGCACATCTAGGGTATTCCGGCAATGACTGGGAATGCAATAAACCCTTGGTAAGAAGGCAGGATAAATGCGTAGCGATTAATCGCCCGCGTTAGCCATTGAATACTCTGCACGTTGGAAGCATTTGATTGGGAGTGGGCGTTGCTTTTATTTGTCCTCGACTTTACTCTTGGCTAAGCCTTGCTTAATTATCGGTGAGAACAAAGTTAGCGTTACGTATTAACGCGGGTGATATTTTCGATTTTATTTCTTCATGTAATTCCGGCAGTTTCGACCAGTGCAAACCCTGACGGTAATGATGTGCGGTGTGATAACCGAGATTGCCGGTTAGCAGATTAAACAGCCGGTTAGTATTGTTATAGGACGCTTCAAACGGATCATCCGAATCCAATCCGCTGTGATGGTCATAGGTTACCCATGCGGTAAATAGCAAGCTTATTATCATCGGTATAACAAAAACAAACAGCGCAGGCATCAAACGAAACCAGCAAAGTAGCGCAACGGCTATAAGCGTAATTGCCGAGTAGAGTAGAAACTCGCGTTGTACCTTAGGGTATTTTTTGCCGACTTGGTAGCCGCGGTAATAGGCTGTGCCAGCTACGTCGAGCGTATATTCAATTGAACCCATCGTTTCGCCGCTGTTGCGCTTCCATCGGCTTTGGTCTTGCCTTTGGTCGAGATAGTTTTTGTGGTGGCCTAGCACATGATGCAATACCCACAGGTTGGTGGTGACACCGGTATGCAATGCATAAAAGAATTCGAGTATTCGATTTAACGGTTTGGCGTGGAATGTCATCGTGTGTTGGTGATGATGGTTCCAAGCGCAGATCATGCCCTTAGGAATAACTAGCAATACGGTGTAGGCCGCTAGCCACCAGAGATTGTCGACCATAAAATAAACCATAAAGTCGATTAGGCTAAGTATTAACACACAGGCGACGGGGCGTTTATCCGCAGCGAATCTAAACATTGTAGTCATAGGTAAGTGATTGATTGCTAATAATGTTTGCAACTTAGCATTTGGGTTTTGATTCGCAAAGGGCAATCAGGGTCAGAAGTGAACTTTTTGGGGTTATTCAAGGCATCTCTTAACACGGGTGTACACGTTAAATAGTTAGTATCGACAGGCAATACCGCACTTAAGTTAATCGATTAATTTTCAATCTTTTGCTTGGCCAGCTTTGCAAAACAACAGGCGTCTATTCAATCGGGCGCAATACCTAATTCGTCAGTGCGTGTCACTTTAGTATTTGTAAGAATAGATTGGAGGCTTTCTAACGGCGCTGCAATACATGTACCACCACAAAAAATCTTTGATAGTGAATGTGTTTGTTAATTAATTTGATCAGCAATTTAATTAACTGCTTTTTCTAGATCCAATTAACACCCAAGGTATAAAAAATGTGAACGCGTTATTGCGTTCATACAATAAGAAACGTGTACTATGCGTTGCTGTAATCGGCATGCAGCCGATTTAAATACCCATCATCCAAAGGTCTGTTTATGTTAGCTAAGCGTATCAGTTTGAGCATGTTGCTGACGTTATGTCTGTTGCAAGGCTGTGTAGTCGCTAAGGTCGTGGACGTAGCCGCAGGCACGGCTATTGGGGTGACAAAAGTCGCCGTCAAAACAACGGGTAAGGTAGTGGGTGCTGCAATACCTGATGGTGATAAAGAAGAATCGCAAGAATAGCTGGCAATAAAAACACACTATTTTGGATGTCCGAAGTTTTCTAAAAGCAGAAGCTAATAATTAATATAACTGCTGAATAATGTATAACGCTAATAAGTATTGGCTCAGACTTAATACGACACTTATAAGAAGTGGACTCCGCCTAATCTGACAGTCTCAAAACGCCTGCGGGTTCAACAGGTGGCTGCAACACACGCGTTAAATTTATCAGCAGGGGTTTCATATTGCAAAGTTTTTCTAGGCCGTTCGTTGAGCTGTCGAGCCACTTTATTTAGCTGAACTTGGCTATGTATCGAAAGGTCAGTGCCTTTAGGAAAATACTCTCGAAGCAATCGATTGGTATTTTCGTTAGATCCCCGCTGCCAAGGTGACTGCGGATCACAAAAATAAACATCTATATCCGTCGCAATGGTAAATGCTTTGTGATTCGTCAGCTCTGAACCTCTATCCCACGTTAACGATTTATATAATTCGCTTGGCAATTTTTTGGATTGTTTAATTAACGCACCCACAACCGTCGATGTCTTTTTATCCGCCACTTTTGCCAACATGACGTAGCGCGAGTGTCGTTCTACCAACGTTGCAATAAATGTTTTGTTAGACCCTTCTATTAAATCACCTTCCCAGTGACCTGGAATAGCGCGATCTTCTACCGAGGCGGGGCGTTCGCTAATAGGAATAGCATCAACAATCTTTCCTAAACCTTTGCCTTTTAGCGTGGCATGGCGTGAGCGGCGGATGACTCGGTTCGTTCTTAAACACGCTATTAACTCTTTTTTTAAAGCACCGCGCGTCTGAACGTACAACGTTTTATAAATGGTTTCATGGGACACGTGATAGTCCTCATTATCAGGGTAAGTTCTTTTCAACCAGCCCGCTATTTGTTGCGGAGACCAACTCTCCTTTAGTTTTTTGGCAACCATCAAGCTGAGCGATTTGTGGAGCAATAGCTTACATCGTTTTGGTCTTTTTGACCGGTCCCATGCGGCTTGATCCGCCGTATTGGCTCGGTAATTTTTAGGGCCATCGTTACGGTTGATTTCGCGACTAATCGTTGACGGGGATCGACCTAGACTTTTAGCAATAGCACGAATCGATAGACCCACCGCTAGGCTTCTTGAGATCTCCTCTCGCTCACGCAAGGACAGCGACTGCTTGGAACGCGTCCGAGTCGGCGGCCTTATACCGCCTGTCTCTGAAATGATTCTCTGGACCGAAGAATGATACCGATCGAACAAGCGAGCTATCGTATGCAGTGACTCACCGCGCTGATAGTGGTCCCACATCAGCGAACGCTGTGCAGCCGTGTAGTAGATTCGTTTTCTGTTTTTCATCGCAACACCTCTTTCTTAAAGAATAGTGTTGCAGTCACCCTTTGAACCCGCAGCTAAGAGCGGATACTCATAGCTCATCTTAAATTACCATTAAGGTGACAAAAGCCAAGCTTAACAAAAACAAAAAGGGCTACCGAGGTAGCCTTTTGATTTCGTGATATCCGTGTTAGGCGAAGCCCGTGAAATGCTAGTACTGTTTTGCTTTGACTACCTAATAGCTAAGCATTGTGACGATCTGGCATCGAGCTATTTTTACCAAGTAACACTCATTCCCGTGCAATTTAAACCGCTACCAATACCTAGCAGCGATACATGATTACCGCTAGAAAGTCGGCCAGCCTCTTCGGCCATTTTAAGTGTAATCGGTAGGGCAGCCGGACCAATATTTCCCAGCGTTTGAACATTAAGAAATACTTTTTCCATCGACATGCCTAGCGTTTCTGTAAGCAACTTGATATGCGGGATACTGACTTGGTGAGGCGCATACAGATCGATACTGTCATCGCTCCAATTATCCATTTCTGTTTTACATATCTCCCACGCCTTGGCAGCCAGTTCAACACCTGCGACTAACAATTCATGCGGCTGAGTAATGCCGCCGTCGGGACGGCCTATGCATAAGCGATTATGTTCAGTGGCGGCAAGACTTACCGAGCCATTAATAAGATGCCCCGAATCAGAATTATCTTTATGAGTTAAAATCATTGCCACTGCACCAGAGCCCAGCGTTAAGGTAGCAAAGTTTTCCCGAAAGCTAGTCATCGTTAAATCAGGATCTTTCAATCGTTCAATGGTAGGTTCCATAGGGTCGCGAGAGCTTTCGCCGTTGACCACTAAGCCGTACTTAATTTTCCCGGTTTCCAGCATCATCATCATCGTTGACATGCCATCTAAGAATCCTAGGCAGGCGTTACCGATATCATAGTTTCGACAGCTTGGTGAGAGCTTGAGATTGCCATGAACGAGACAGGCCACCGACGGTTCGATAAAGTCTTTGCTGACGGAGGTATTAATAATGCAACCGATCTCGTCAGGATCGATACCCGACTCGTCGATCACTTTTTTCGCTGCCAAGGTGGCGACCTCGCTAGGCGCTGTACCCGCATCCCAGAAGCGTCTTTCTTTTATTCCGGTGAGTCGTTCCATGCTACCTAGCGGTATGCCGAATTTCTCCAAGTTGGCAGCGAATTGCTCCTCAATACTGAGCGAAGTAATGATATGGGGAGGCAGTTCATAGGCAATAGCTTCTATGACGACGTTGGTTGGCATGCTAGTAGTCCTTACTTCTTCTTTATCAATTATGAAGGCGCTTATATCAAGGTTCTTTTATCGAGGTACTTATATCAAGGTGCTTATACCACGCAACTTTTATCAAGTTAGCTGAATAAAGTGACTTTGAGTTAGCGCAGGTAGTATGTTCAGATGATTTGTACGATTAAGCGTTTATTGTCCGCATTTAAAAGACAGGGCACAAGGTGAATAGCGCTTTATGAGCTAAATCTCACTGAAATATAAGTGATGTGTCAATTTATGACTGCGAAAGGG
>CAJQQO010000322.1 GCA_905480475.1 uncultured Pseudomonadales bacterium
GTTAGCTCAAATGACTAAGCGCCATTATGAAAACGCATTCCATTTGTTACGCCAAAATAGTTTTTGGACACCACAAGTTATGCCGATTTCGGCACTAGAAAATAATAATATTGAAGCCGTCTGGGGTATGGTGATTGACTATGTATCGCAGGCTAAAGAGCAGGGCAGTTTTACTACCAAGCGTGCGCAGCAAAATCGTAATTGGTTAGACAAGTTAATTCATGAATTACTTGAGCAAATCCTGATGCAAAACGACAGTGCTCAAGCATTATGGCCACGATTAGAGTTGGATGTGGTTAACGGCAAAATGACCCCATTTGCGGCTGCCAAAGCGATTATCAAAACCCTATAAATCGAGCAATATCATCCTAAGATCGCGAATTGCCATTAAATTGAGTTGCGAAGCCCATATTGAATTGGTAATACTTGCACATCTATTATCCCAGTCTCACTATATAATTAAATCAAGGACTTAGTTATCGCCGGGATCGTCTTTGCGAATACAATAAATTGAGAGCTCAGCATGGGTTTGGTTCGGTTTTTGGCAGCTTCGCTTAATACGTTTTTACCAGCGTCGCTTATTACTGGAGCGCGATCATGTTCCATCAGATCGCCACACGGTCTTATCAAGCAGTTATTCTTGTCGCTAATGCTTTTTTCTAGCACAAGCGTCTATGCCTTAAGTATTGGTGATCTAACGGTTAGCAGCGCGGTTGGAGAACGCTTTTACGGTATTATCAAACTCGAAGGCGCTAAAGATATTTCACCCAACGACGTTGTCGTTAGTTTGGCTCCTCGCTCGGTTTATCAACGTATGGGCGTTGATTGGGAATACTTTCACACCACCTTAATTTTTGACGTTCTGGATGACGAGCGCAACGGGATTTATATTCGCGCGGTCAGCAGCGATGTTGTATTCGAGCCTTATATCGATTTTGTTTTGGTGATTCGCTGGCCAAGAGGTTATATATCCAAGCAATATACCGTACTGCTGGAAATGCCAGCCTTACAAGCCAAGCCCTCAGTCACTCGCAAAACTGTTAGCTCGCAAGTTGAAACGCCAGCTGCTAATAGTGGCTCTTCAGCAAATGGCTCATCAATAACTGCCGCTAAATTACCTTCAGCACCCAATCGACCACTTTCTGCGGCATTAGAAAAGCCTAAAGCAAAAACGCCAACGGTCGCTACGATACCTACGCCAATTGTTCCGGAGCAAAAGCCGATAGAGACCAATGTGGTTTCAGCGCCAAAATCCGCCATTAATAATGCCGCGACGGAAATTGAAACAGCGATCGAAAAAGTCCAGCCAGTTAAAACAAAGCTTGAAAACACTTCTCCGATTGCCGCGCCAGAAAAAGTCGTTAAAGCTATAGAAGCTCCCGCGCCTATCTTAGAAAAAGAGCCAGTTAAAGAAACGGTTACAGATAAGATTGTAGCTAAGGTTGATGTTGCACAAGAAATAAAACCGAAACTAGAAGTTAAGTCAGTAAAACCCAAGCCGGAAGTTGTTAAAGCAAAAGCTAACGAACCGGTGGCTGCCGACGCTCTTATAGATGCCCCTTCAGATGTTCCTGTAAAAGAAGCTGTTGCAAAAGAAGCGCTAATCGAAAAGTCCATTGCTAAAGCCGAAACGCTTAAAGATGAGCTGATTCAAAACGAGAGTGTTAAAAAAGACACGCTTAAGTTAGCCGAAGAAAAGGTAACAATTAAACGAAAAGCTCCAGTAGTGACGAATCCCCCGGTAGCGAAAAAAGAAGCACCAGTTATTAAAAAGCAAACGCCGGTAGCTAAGCCCGAAGCTCCTGTGGTTAAAGTTGAGACGCCAGTTGTAAAGGCTGAAAGTGAAGCTAAAAAAGAGGCCGCGAATCCAGAAATAAAAGCTAGCGAGTTAGCCGCCGAAGATAATTCAGCTAGATGGCTGCACCAAACAAAATCAGGCGATACCTTATGGCGGGTTGCCAGAGATATTCGCGAGAAAAATGGGGGCAATCTAAAACAAATTGTTGATGCCCTGCATAAGAACAATCCTGAAGCGTTTATGGGTAACGATGCTAACCGCTTAAAAGTTAATGCACGTTTGGCAGTGACGATGGCGCAAATTCGTGCAATGGCTCCAGCAAACCAGCGAGCTCAATTAGCGCAAGCAGTTGCCCCTCAAGAATCTATCGGCGGTGCGGATCAAACGGCAGCTAATAAGGTTTCCACTGAAGCAAATAAACAGCTAAATGGTTCTTCCACTAATAACCTTACATCGCAAGCTGAACAAAGTGTTACTGACAATCAAAACGGTGTGCTTTCATTAGTAGCCAATGATAGTAGCAATAAAAACGATACCAATATCTCGCCCGAAACCGTGGAGTTAAGCGAGCGATCAGAAGGGCTTAGCCAAGGTTTTGATAAGCAATCCTTAGCAAGTAAAAAGCGCGGTGATAATGTTGCCGATCGTATCGATAATCTATACAGTCAGTATAATGCTTTATCTGAAAAGACCGAACAGCTTAAAGAGTTGGAGATAGCGCTCAATAGAAGTATTGCCGATAAAGCACAAGTCAATATGGGACTTTCTGGCAACGGTTTAACTGCACCGGCTGATATAGCAAACTACAAAGAGCTTAGCGATACCGCTGAAGCTAGCGCTGCTGAAAAAGACTTAACCCCTAACAATAGCGAGCCGTTAAGCAATTTACAATTAGCTTCAATTTTATTATTGGCGGTGATTGTTTTGGTCTTGATGATTGTGTTTTTAAAAATGCAGCAGCTAAAACGCAGAGCGGCCTTAGCGGATAACTGGCAATTACAAACTGAGCAGAACTTAGCTGATTTGCAGTTAGGTAGTCAAAATCGCAGCATTGTTACTAGTGCTTTTGATGCTGATATCGAAGAGACGCAAAGCGACGACAAGCAAAGTATTGAAAAGATAGATCAGACACTAGCGGCCAGTCGCAAAGAATTATCAGAGATCGAAGCCCAATATCAACAAGCTTCGGCCGAAGCTGAGGCAGAGGTTCAAGGTGAAGGTGCGGTTGAGCTTGAGGCCAGTGTCTACATTGCCTATGAGCGCTACGATGAAGCCGAACGTTTGTTAGAGCAAGCACTAGAGGAGCAGCCGGATAACAGTGCTATGCAGTCGCAATTGCTTGAAGTTTACGCAGCGAAAGGCAAACAACGACATTTTGACCTACTTGCCGAGCAAATCGGCAATAAAGGCGATAGCCAAATTGATCTAAAAATCAATAACTTAAGAAAATATATTTAGCCAAATTCCAGCATTCCCAGCATTCCAAACAAATTGCTTTACGGCAATGTTTTCTTACGCTGTCGCTAAGGCCGTTCTTCGTTTCCTGTCTATACTCAAATAATAAGCTAATTTTACATTTCAGATAATCTGCTCAAAATTAGGCAAGGTTAAAAGGACTTACTCCAAGCCGGCTCTTGGATAAAACTTATCGGGAACTATGCATAAACTGGATTTAATTAAGTTATACAGCAAAAAGCGTGCGCTGGTCGTGGATGAATTTCCTGATATGCGTGCGTCTATACGCCGTATGTTGCGCAGTTTTGGTGTCGAGGCCATTGATTTGGCTAGCGATGGCAACGAGGCTATGAGCTGCTGCCGTGAAAATGATTATGACATTATTATTTGTGACCATAGTCTGGGTTCGGGTAAAAACGGTCAACAAATTCTTGAAGAATTACGGTTTACCGAAACCTTAAAACATCACGCCGTTTATATATTAATAACCGCTGAAACCACGCGCTCAATGGTTTTTGGCGCGTTGGAATACAAACCTGACGACTATCTAACCAAACCTTTTACCCAAGCGGTATTACAAAGTCGTTTGGATAAAATAATCTTGGAAAAATTATTTTTTGATCCTGTTTACACCTCATTGGATAAAAATGATTATGAGAGAGCCGCCAAGCTTTGTTCTGTGCTTGCGGAAAAAAATAAGCGTTATCGATTACCCGCGTTAAAGCTCGAAGGACAGGCCTTGATTAAACAAGGCGCATTTGAAAAAGCATTTGCCTTGTATAGAGAGATTATGCAGCAGCGCCGTCAGGAGTGGGCGCTTATCGGTTGTGCTAGATCCTTAATGGGGCTTAGCAAATTTACCTCGGCGCGTAATATTTTAGCCGAGCTTATTGAGCACGGCAGTGAAAGTCTGGATGTGTTTGATTGTATTGCTGAGGCTGAAGTGGCCTTAGGTCGCAACGGTGTTGCGCAGAGTATGCTTGAGCGCGCAGCGCTGGCATCACCCTATGGAATTTTACGGCAGATTCGTTTGGCCGAAGTTGCCGCGATTAACAATGATTATTTAGCCGCAGAAAAAGCCTACCGCAAAGCAATTAAGTTAGGTGTGAATTCCTGTTACGACTCGCATGAGCACTCGCTTGGTCTTGCCCGTTGTTTATTAGCCAAAGAGAAGCATCAAACCGAGGGTAAGGCCGATACTATTAAAGAATGTCATTCCGTGTTTAATCGCGTTAGGAAAAAGTATAGCGGTGAGATACAAATCGAACTTCAAACCGATTTGGTCGAAGTTAAAGCCTTGGCGCAAGAAGGTGAGATAGAAGTCGCAACAGCAAACTGCCATAAGTTATATGATCAATATTTAGAGGCTGACGAAATATCACCCCAGCTAGGTTTGGATATGGCTGCAGCTTTTATAGGTATAGATGAGCCGCAGCAAAGCCGTGGTGTATTAGAAGATTTGGCCCAACGCTTTGCCGATGATCCTAATGTATTAGCCAAAATTGATGCTATGGCTGATGAGCCAGTAAGTAATGCAGCCAAAGCCAATGCCGCGAAAATTAATTTGGATGGTAAAACCCTTTTTGAAAATGGTGATTTTGATAAGGCGATAAACCTATTCCGCCGAGCAGTTCTACGCTATCCGAATAATGTTGCGCTGAAATTGAATTTAGCATTAGCGATGTTTAAGTCTGTTAAGCAGTCTCCGGATAACGCCGAGACGATTGAAAAGGCTCAAGCGCTGCTTGACTCCTTAGGTTACTTAACGAAAGAGCATAGTGGCTACAAGCGTTATTGTTCTTTGGTAAAACAATTTCAAAAACTTAGCCGAGCTGCTTAGCTAAAAGGTACGCCTGAACGAATAGGCTTTAATGATAAATATCGATAATTATAAAAAACAAAACAGCAAATAGAGGTTGTTTAGATTATGACTATTAAATTAGTTGACGAAATACCACCGGCGCATAAGTCCGCAAGCAGTGGTCAAGATATAGATTTTAATTGGGTAATGGAATCGACAGTTTACGGTATCAAGAACTCGCTGGCCGTATTGCAATGTCTATTGGAGCAAGAGCAGGTATCGGACGCAATAAATAGCGAGAAATCGCCTGAGCAAATTAATATTATCCAACGCGAGACCTCGCGTATTGATAACGATTCTACACAGCTATTAGCGTTATATAGAATGCATAATGAACAGTTGTCATTAAGAATTGATGAAGTCGATATTTATTACTTTCTAGAAGAAGCCGTTATTGCCAATCAGCTATTGGCAGATTCCAGTAACACGGCGCTAGCGTTTGAATGTGAAGAAGATTTGATGGGTTATTTTGATCCCAGTTTAATCCGAAGCGTTTTACACGCGGCTATTGTTGGTGGTGTTCAATATGCTAAGTCCTCGTTAAAAATTACCGCGCGTAGTGAAGATGATAGGATAGTGCTTTCGGTGCTGGACGATGGCGCGGGCTTCCCCGAAACTCTACGTACTCAGTATGCGAATCAAAAACCTTTAGACCATACTAGCGAACAAGTTCGAGCCAATATGAATTTTTACTTTGCCTCCTGTGTTGCACACCAGCATCAAAACGCGGGTCAAGAAGGATTTATCCATTTGGAAAATAATACTGAAGGAGGCGGTTGTTTTGAAATTCACTTACCTTAGTAAAGATGGTAAAGCTGTTTTTTTATCGAAGTAAGAAATTTCTTAGTAATTAATCTGCCACACTACGCCTGCGCTCTCGCCACGTAGTTTCATATATAAACGACTACCTTTGATCTTTTTATCTAGAGGTGATGTCAAAGCTCGCAACTTGCCAAAACTCCGTTTAAAGCCAGCTAAGTTCCCCGCTGATTTATCAGTAAATGAAATGGTGGTGCTACTTCCTGCCAATGAAAGTTCAGAATAGCTTTTGCCATTGGCAAAGTCGCTAAGCGCATAACTTGGGTTGTATAGCGCAAGATCTTCGCTGCCAACAGTGATAGTGCTGCTATCGATGCTGTTGCTTAGATTGGTAGAAGTGTAACTACTGACTGATTGGCTAAGATAGCAGTTTAACATTGGATCTTGGGAGGCCTGATTTTGGCCAGTGATAATATCGTTATTGCCAAAGCAAGCGACTTCGGCCATCGTAATCGAAGACCAAGCAATCACCGAAGCCAATAGGCAGCTATGCGCTATTGCTACTTGACGGGATTTGATTGTTAAGAATTTAAGCATTTTGCTATCTGGTTCTGCCGCGTTAAATCTGCCTTAAATCGTTAGTGATAAGCATACTTAAACGGCTGGTCAAAAAGTAGTCGACGACTTTCCCTTTGGCGCTTGCATCACGGTTTAATCGAGTTTGATTGTTTAGATGAGATCCAGATCACGCTATAACAACTCAACTTAGTTGCAAGCTGTGTCATTAAAGACTGAATTGCGGAATGAGTAGGATACTGTGGGTGCTTGTATAGAGCGGAGGGCTGAACTCCACCAAGTTAAGTTGCCCGATTATAGGGCGGTGCTTTGGCTAAACTCCAACGCTTTTATAGACCTATACCGATGCGGAAAGTATCTGCCTGAACAAAAGATAAATTGCGGTTCGGGTCAAACCCTAAAGTAAAAAATATTTTAACGATTTAGCACAGTGATAGCGTTGAATATCTTGTTTAATCAGCTCACAATGTGGGTATTGCGGCGTTTAAATCCCTGCGTGGTTTCAAGCTCTCCCGAAATACCTAGAAAGAATAGCAAACGAAACTTTTTCTGACCGGCGATTTCAAATGCTCAAGCTTGCGTACGCTGATTGATAAAGCGAATTCTATTCACTCACTATTATTTATTAACTAAGAGGTTTAATGTGGCCAAATTATTTAAAGGTCTACTCATTACCGTTGTTGTGCTTTTGATTATCGTCGCTATTGGTTTATTTTTTGTTGCCAATAATTTGGGCAGCATTATTAAAACCGGGGTTAATGATCACGGAGCCGAGCTTATTGGTGTGCCAGTAGCTTTAGGCTCAGCCGATATTAATCTCTTTGAGGGTAGGGCATCACTGGGTAATTTAATGGTTGCTAATCCGGCTGGATTTAGTGCCGCGAATGCTTTTGAAATTAAGCGTATTGATGTGCAGTTAAATTTGGAAAGTTTACTTGAGCCGGTTATTGTGATCGACCGAATTGGCATTGACGGTGCTGTGGTGAACGCTGAGCAAAAAGGCACACAAACCAACTTGCAAGTGTTAAAAAATAAAATTGATCGCGCGACAAAATCTGCCAATAGTTCTTCGGCCAGCAATCAATCT
This sequence comes from uncultured Pseudomonadales bacterium, assembly GCA_905480475.1. GTDB lineage: Bacteria > Pseudomonadota > Gammaproteobacteria > Pseudomonadales > UBA7434 > UBA7434. Next base: position 7,537 of record CAJQQO010000322.1, read on the forward strand.
GACGATGGTAAGACCGATCCAAAAATTGCGATCGGCCTATTTGAGTTTAATAACGCGAGTGCCAGTGTTAAGTCGGATCGCTTTGGTGATAAGACCGTCGATATCCCTTCGGTTAGTTTAAATAAAATTGGTACGCCAGAAAGCGGGTTAACACCTGCCGCCGCTGCGCAAGCGATTCTGCAGCCTTTAATGAAAAAAGTGATTGCCGAGGTTCAGCGCAAGGCTTTAAATGATGCGGTCGATAAGGAAATTGATAAAGCCTTGGATAAGGCGCTAGGTGATAAAGCGGGTAAATATAAAGATAAGCTTAAGGGCTTATTTGGCAAGTAGTACGAGTTAGAGTAGCGGAGTAGCTTGATTGCAAAGGCAGTCGCCCCCTATCTTAGCTCTGCTTATCCATCGTAGGTAAAAGCTTGGACGGAGCAAAACCCAAATGGGCGAGATAGCTATCAAGCTTGTCTCTTTGCTGGTGTTGGTCTTGACGGTTTGAACTTGCAGCTAGTGTAGTATCCGCCGTTAACCAAAAGTTATGCAGCCTTTCGCTGCCGTTAATTTTATTGTTATTGGGATTATCTGCCAATATTGATTGAACCCGCGATGCGATGGCGTTGCCTGAATCGATCCACTGCCAATCCGGCTTTATAGCTCTAAAGTAATTCGCGATTAGCGGAAAGTGCGTGCAGCCAAGAACGACGGTATCTATTTTTTGTTGCTCGTCCAATTCGCAAAGTTGCGCAACAATACTAGCAATATAATCTTTGTCGATCGCCGCTCCGTGGATATACGATTCGATATGCCTTACCAATTCTGAACTCCCCACACTGAGTACCTTGCAGTTAGCCGCATATTGTTGAATCAACTCTTGAGTGTAACTTCGTTTAACCGTACCCGGCGTAGCGAGTAAGGCAAAGGTTTTAGTTTGGCTTATTTGTGCAGCGGTTTTGATTGCCGGAACCACACCAACAATGGGGATATCCAAAATCTTTCTTAAGCTGGGTAATACAACTGTGCTCGCGGTGTTACAGGCAATAACAATAAGATCTGCGTGTAGTAGTTGATAGCAATGGCTAAGTAGCGCTGTTGCACGCTCAATCAACTTTTCGGCGGTTTTTTCGCCATAGGGAAAAGCCGCATTATCGGATAAATAATCCAAATTTATTGCCGGAGATGCCGTTATAATCTCTTGGCAAATACTTAAACCACCAACACCTGAATCAAATACCAGCACTCTGGGATTATCGGTCTGTGGCGGAGTGGGTTTTGATATTGGCAAATCGATTAACCTGGTTTAGATCAAACGCCAGCTAAAGCGGGCTTTGACGGTCATTGGAGTAAACGGCAAGACTATGCGTATTATAAGCTTAAATGTTAACGGAATTCGCGCAGCGCAGCGCAAAGGTTTTTTTGAGTGGCTGGCGACCCAAGACGCCGATGTGGTCTGCTTGCAGGAGATCAAGGCGCAAGAAGATCAGTTGGATGACGAGATTTTTTATCCCAAAGACTTTCATTGTTATTACTACGCGGCCGAAAAGAAGGGTTATAGCGGCACAGCGCTTTACTGTAGGGAAAAACCCAAAAAGGTCACCAAAGGTTTGGGATGGGAGCCTTGCGATTCCCAAGCCCGCTATATTCAAGCCGATTTTGACGGGATTAGCGTGGTTTCCATGTATGTGCCATCAGGCTCGAGCAACGATGAAGCGCTGGCGCGGAAGCTTTCCTTTCATGATCAGATTATGCCGCATTTTAAATCTTTGCGTCGCAAGCGCCGTGAGTATGTGATTTGCGCCGATTGGAATACCTGTCATAAACCGATCGATTTAAAAAACTGGAAGCCGAATCAGAAAAACTCCGGGTTTTTACCGATTGAACGTGCATGGCTAGATCAGCTTTATGATGAAGTCGGCTATCTCGATGGCTTTAGATTGCTAAATCAGGATGCCGAAGAATACACATGGTGGTCGAATCGCGGTCAAGCTTACGCAAACAATGTGGGATGGCGGCTGGACTATCATGTCATCACACCGGGACTTAAGGGTAGCGCTAAAAATGTATCGGTCTATCGGGACGAGCGCTTTTCTGACCATGCGCCAGTAATTATGGATTTTGAGCTTTAGTGAGCTGTGGATGCCAGGCTTTTAGTGGAGTCGCTTTAGATTGTCTGTCACTTTGTCACCTGAATACCGGCTTGGCATTGCGCAAAAGCTTCCGAATCATGATAATTCTCCGCTTTCTATGGCCGTGGTGTTGCTTTCACTTTGTAAAGTGAAAATGCTACGGAACAAAGCGCACCTAATCCTACGCGGAAGTGATTGTAAAAAGCAGTAGTTGAGATCCAGCTTACCGCATAATGGGCTACGCTAAGCTGATATACCAGCTCATTGACTCAGCTTGGCAGGCTGGCAAGTTGCTACAACATCAATACCGCAAGTATTGCATGATTAATTTTTAACCCAGATGGTTAGTTAAACCAAAGAGGAAATCGATGAAACTGTACGAAGAGCGCGAACGCGAACGCCCCGCGGATTATTTTGCTGATTGGAAAGAGCGCGAAGCGCTGGCTGAGGGCATGATTCCTCTGGTGGGCAAGCTTTATCGTAAGAACAATGTCAAAACCTACGTATACGGCCATCCTCTGGTTAATCGTTCGGTTATCGAAATTATGCAAGATCATCGTGCGGTTCGACAAATCGAAGCCAGCGAATTATCTGAGTTTGAAACTTTTCCCATTTTACGTGCGCTCGCAGCCCATGATTTGGGTCATGCGCATATCGATATTGGCCGCATAGCTGCGCGATATTTCTTTGAAGGTGATAACAAAGATAGCGACGGCAATGCTGTGACGCTAGAAGACTACGTGAGTCAGGAAGTAGGTGATTTAATTGGCAGCAGCCAAAAGCCCTTATCCCAGCCGCAAGATGTTGTGCTTTACGGCTTTGGCCGTATCGGCCGCTTGATGGCTCGTTTATTAATTGAAAAAACCGGTGGTGGTGACAATTTACGTTTGCGTGCCATTGTGGTTCGCAAAGGTGGCGAGCACGATTTGATTAAGCGCGCATCTTTATTGCAGCGTGATTCGGTTCATGGCCAATTTAATGGCACGGTGCGAGTTGATGAAGAGCGTTGCTCTTTTGTTGCCAACGGTAATGAGATCCGCGTTATCTATGCTGATGCGCCGGATAAAATTGATTACACCGAATATGGTATCCAAAACGCGCTTATCGTCGACAACACTGGCAAATGGCGTGACTTTGACGGTTTAGGCTTGCATTTAAAGTCAAAAGGCACCAGTAAGGTAATCTTAACCGCGCCTGGTAAAGGTGACATGAAAAATATTGTTGCCGGTATCAATGATGACATTATGGAAGATTCCGATACGATTTTATCGGCCGCATCCTGTACCACCAATGCGATAACACCGCCGCTAAAAGCGCTTGACGATGAATTTGGCGTTGAGCAAGGTCACGTTGAAACGGTTCACGCCTATACCAATGACCAAAACCTGATCGATAACTTCCATAAAGGTAATCGCCGAGGACGTAGTGCGGCATTAAATATGGTGTTGACCGAGACGGGTGCAGTCAAAGCTGTCGGTAAGGTCTTACCGGGTCTAATGGGTAAACTCAGCGGTAATGCTATTCGTGTACCGACCCCGAATGTCTCGATGGCGATTCTCAATTTAACGCTGAAGCGTGAGACAACAGTCGACGAGCTTAACGAATATATCCGAAAGATCTCCGTGCATTCTTCGCTGCGTAAACAAATTGATTACACCAACTCGCCTGAAGTGGTTTCAACCGACTTTGTTGGCTCGCGCCGCGCTTGTGTATTTGATGCTCAGGCCACTATTGTGAATGGCAAAAACGCGATTCTCTATATCTGGTATGACAATGAGTTTGGTTATACCTGTCAGGTGCATAGGGTTATGGAGAAAATGTCCGGCGTTAAATACGCGCTTTATCCAAAGGAATAGCTTCAGCGCTGCTGATTTGTCACTGATGGTCTTGCGCGTCAGTGTTTTTAAAGCCTAAGCATTGAGATTATTGATAGCGGTTATTATCCGCTATCAATAATCAAGCTAGCGCCTACAGTTTTAGCTTATCGACCGTGCGATTAAACGGGTGCTCGGCGCGCTAAAAAGTCCTGCCATCGCAAATTCCAAAGTATAATAAAATCAGTCCCTCTAAAGCGTGCTCGATGTTCCCCTGTATCGGCAATTAATTTCGGGAAAAGTGTTCAAAATCATTCGCAAAGGCATAGTCTGGTAGCTAAGCAACCAGTTCGCCACTATAATTTGCCGCGGTGTTTCAGCCGACTTGTAATAAAGCAGCAAGAAATCGATTTTTTATCGACCAGCGGGATATTTAACCGTTTGGATTTGTTTTTTTAATACTCGTGCTGGCTTGTCGATAGTCGAATGGATTTATCGGCAGCTATTTGAGTTGATTAACGGTTGATTGAGCTGGTTAAATCATTAGTAGGTCCGTAAGTCGTAGCAATTACTTGAGTCGCGAACTCAATTGCTACCTAAAGCCAGTAGCTATTTACAAATCTCAGCTACAAGCAAACGCGACCAGGCAGAAATGTTAGAGACGCTGCGCGGTAAAATGGGCAGGGCATGTTGATACAAAGGCAGGTATATGATCAAAATTAAACGAGGTCTTGATTTACCGATAACGGGAGCTCCCGAACAGGTGATCGAGGCGGGCGCAAGGGTTCGCTCAGTCGCGCTGATTGGCTTTGACTATATTGGCATGAAGCCGACAATGGAAATCCAAGAAGGTGAGACGGTCAAATTAGGGCAAACCCTGTTTACCGATAAAAAAAATCCCGGGGTTAAATACACTTCACCCGGCGCCGGCAAAGTCGCGGCAATTAATAGAGGTGACAAGCGAGCATTACAATCGGTAGTGATTGAGCTCGAAGGTGACGACCAAGTCGAGTTCACCGCTTACAGCGTCGATCAGCTTAGCTCGCTGAGCAATGATCAAGTTCGCCAGCAATTGATTGACTCTGGCAGTTGGGCCGCATTGCGTACCCGGCCGTTTAGTAAAGTCCCCGCTATTGAAAGTAGCGCCAATGCAATTTTTGTCACCGCTATCGATACCAATCCATTAGCCGCTGATCCAGCGCCGATTATTGCCGCAAATAGTTCCGATTTTGAAAACGGCCTTAGCGTACTGGGATGTTTAGGTGCTACCACGGTTTATTGCTGTGCGGCGCCAAACTCTGGTGTGAGTGTTGGTCAATCAGGAGCACAGCTTGCCGAATTTGATGGCCCGCATCCAGCGGGCTTAGCGGGTACGCATGTGCATATGCTTGCACCTGCATCGGCAAATAAAGTTGCATGGACAATTAATTATCAAGAAGTCATCGCCATTGGTAAGTTATTTACTACGGGTAAGATTTCGGTTGATCGCGTTGTTTCTCTAGCCGGTCCTTTGGTCAATGAGCCAAAATTATTTAGCACCCGTGCCGGTGCATCGACAGATGAATTAACCGCTGGCAAAATTGCTGCTGGTGATCCACGGGTTATTTCGGGCTCGTTATTTAACGGTCGTAAAGCGCGCGGTCCCTATGCGTACTTAGGCCGCTATCATCAGCAAATAACCGTATTACAAGAAGGCCGTGATCGAGAGTTCATGTCCTATCTCCGTGCTGGTGTAGAAAAGCATTCGATTACCCGCACCTTTGTATCCGCGTTAACTTCCGGCAAATTATTTTCCTTTTCTACCTCTACCAACGGAAGTGAT
>CAJQQO010000323.1 GCA_905480475.1 uncultured Pseudomonadales bacterium
CTCTATCCCGCGGGTCGTCTGGCGTTTGAATTTGAGCGTACTCGCAGCCGTTTGCAAGAAATGCAATCCCACGATTATTTGGCGGCCGCGCATAAGGCCTAGCGGCCAATTCCCTATGATTGTTTTTACACTGCTATTTGAAGTTCCCGCTAACCCCGACTTTTAATTGCAAGGCATTGATTTAAGTGACCCTGAGCGTCAGCTGTTGCCTAATTGAAGCATCGTATCACTGTTTGCCGCGCGGAATCTGCGGTATGGTGGCGTTTTTAAACAGGTCGGTTTATCGGCATCTGAGCAGGCAGCAACAGGGTTAACGATGGCAGAACAAAATTTGATAATAAGCACTGACAATGGTGTGCGAGAGTTAAAGCTTAATCGCCCGAAGCGAAAAAATGCCTTGGATGGTGATTTGTTTAAAGCGATAGCATTGGCCTTAAATGAAGCGCGTGAAGATAAAACGGTCAACGTTGTATTGCTATCGGGGCAGGGTGGAAATTTCTGTTCGGGAATGGATTTGGCCGGCAACTTTGATGAGGGCAGTGTGCCCTTTGATATCTGTGCTGAGGCGGTTGCTAGCTTCGATAAGCCGATCATTGCTGCGGTAGATGGCACGGCCATCGGTGGTGGTGCAACGATTCCATTGCACTGTGATGTGGTGTATGTCGGTGAAAGTTTACGGATGCGTTTTCCTTTTGTGAATTTGGGTTTGGTGCCAGAGTTTTCTAGCAGCTATATGCTGCAAGCGAATATTGGTGCGAGACGGGCGGCAGAAATTATGTATACCGCCGAATGGATTAATGCCGAGCGTGCCTATGATTTAGGGATAGCGACTGCGGTTTATGCGGATAATGAATTGCATGCTAAAGCTAAAGAAAAGGCGCTAGAAATCGCCCAGTGGCCAGTTAATGCCTTAGTGGCTACCAAGCGATGTTTAAAGGCGACACAGCTGGCCAATATTGAAATTGCTAAAAAAATTGAAGTCGACTTAATGGCCAAGCAAGTGGGTTCGCCGGAAAATACTGAAGCCATCACGGCCTTTTTTGAAAAGCGAAAACCTAATTTTAAAGACTTGTAAGCGGCTTGTTTGAAGCTTGAGTAATTAAAGCTGGCAGTTGTTTATAAATCAATATAAGTAAAAATTGTTAGAGAGAATATTATGTCTGCAACAAATAGTAAAAAAGATAAAGTTATCCTTATCACCGGTGCTGGCAGCGGTATGGGGCAGCTCGCGGCGCGAAACTTTAGCGCTGAAGGCGCGTTAATCGCAGGCTTTGATGTTAATGAAGCCGGTTTAGCTGAGACTGCCAATGGTGATGACAGTATCTCAACTTGGAAGGTGGATATTACTGATTTTGCAGCGGTAAATGGCGCGGTCGCTGAAGTTATTGCCAAGCTAGGGCCAATTGACGCGGTTTATAATGCGGCTGCAATTATGCCTATGGGTAAATTGCTTGATCATGACAATGCCACTCAGCACAAAATCATGGAGATTAACTACGGTGGTTTAATCAATATCGCTCAAGCGACTTTACCGGCCATGGTTGCGCGCGGGCAGGGTGACTTTATTAGCTTTGCCTCGTCTGCCGGATTAATTCCAACTATGTTGACCGGCGCTTATTCCGCTTCCAAAGCGGCAGTGGCGTTCTACTCAGAAATTCTTTATCACGAAAATATCAACAGCGGCGTCCGATTTGCCTGTGTCTGTCCGATTGTGGTGAAAACGCCATTGTTGCAGCAAGCCAAAGATACCGTCTGGCCGAAGATGCTCGATTCTGGCGCGCCGATGCAGCCGCAAGAAGTGCTGGATGAAATAGAGCAGGCATTGGTGAAAGGCAACTTCTGGGTTTATGCCGGTAAAGGCGCTCAAACTGGCTCAAGAATGCGACGCTTCTTCCCGAATCTGATTTGGAAGCAAGTCCATAAAGTAGAAGGCTTTTAGCGAATTTTGAGCCAGTTTCGGCTGGCCCCAACGCCATTGTCAGCTGCCAGTTTTGCTTTGCGGACCTCATTACTATAAAGCGGTTGCCATTCGCCACTCTATTCTGTAGTATTCGCGCTCTTTTTTAGCTTGGCCGGAATGATGGGTCAACAACAACGATGCCGCCGTATTCCAGACATGTTTTGTGGGTATTGAGCGAGCCAATCGGAGACGTTTTCAGATGAAAACTTTTAGTGCCAAACCTTCAGACATCCAGCATGATTGGTATGTCATTGATGCGACAGGAAAAACTCTTGGCCGCATGGCGACTGAAATCGCCCACCGTTTACGCGGCAAACATAAAGCCGAATACACGCCACATATGGATACCGGTGATTTTATCATCGTGGTTAATGCCGAGAAAGTTACCGTTACCGGTAAAAAGGGCACTGACAAGATTTATCACTCTCACACCGGCTACCCGGGTGGTTTGAAATCGATTTCATTTAATAAGTTGATTGATAAAGCGCCAGAGCGCACTATCCAGTCAGCTGTTAAAGGAATGTTGCCAAGAAACCCTCTGGGTCGCGCAATGTTTCGTAAGTTAAAAGTCTATGCGGGTGATGAGCATCCACATACTGCACAGCAACCACAAGTTTTGGAATTGTAAGAGCATACTATTATGGCAGCGACACAGTACACAGGCACAGGTCGACGTAAAACCGCCGCAGCGCGCGTATTCCTTAGAGACGGAACGGGTGCAATCACTGTCAACAACCGTCCATTGGATGAGTTTTTTGGCCGTCAAGTGGCACGCATGATTGTGCGTCAACCGCTGCAGTTAGTAGACGCTGAAAATAAGTTTGATATTTATGTAACGGTTCGTGGTGGTGGTAGCTTTGGTCAAGCTGGCGCGATTCGCCATGGCATTACTCGAGCGTTAATGGAATTTGACGAAACACTTCGTCCGGCACTTCGCAAAGCGGGCTTTGTTACTCGTGACGCACGTGAAGTAGAGCGTAAGAAAGTTGGCTTGCGTAAAGCACGTAAGAAACCACAATTTTCAAAACGTTAATCATTATTTTGCAGCGCTGTTGTCCGCGCTTGCAAATTTTTAAGCCGCGACTACTTTCATAGTCAGTGCTTAAAACAAAAAAGCCCGATTGCTATCGGGCTTTTTTGTGTCCGTTAGTCGGCTATAGCTGACGATGAGCGTTTTAGTCAGCGCA
>CAJQQO010000324.1 GCA_905480475.1 uncultured Pseudomonadales bacterium
AATTGACGTGCAGCTATTTGGACATCGCGGAACGGCAGGCGAAGCGCCTGAAAACACTATCGCGGGCGTAAAACATGCAATTAGTCGTGGCGTTAGACAAGTAGAAATTGATCTGCGTTTATCCGCCGACAATCAACTGATTATCGTGCATGATAATAATGCCCTACGAACCGCTGGCGTCAAAAAAGCCATTAGTAAAATGACGGCCAAACAATTAGCGCAGCTAGACGCGCGGCAATTTGGCACGCCTTGGCCACGGAAATCCGGCTGTGGCATTCCCACACTAAAACGCTTCTTACACGACACCCCTGAAATAAAGTGTTATCAACTGGAAGTAAAATCCGACAAAACTACCGATATCGCATTAACGATAGAAAAAATAGGCGAGCAATTCCCGACTAAAGCCTCGGCCAAAAAAGTGGTAGTGACATCGTTTGATTATGATTTTCTAGCGCAGTTTCAGCAACAATTCCCGTATATACGCATTGGCGCAATAACTTACAAAGAGCAAGCGCTAAAAGCTGCTCGCGATCTTGGCTGCGATTTCTTTTGCATTAGCGATTCTATTAGCTCAGAAAAACTGATCAAAAAAGTACGCAAAACGGATATGCATCTTTCAGTTTGGACGGTTAACAGCCCCGAATCAATTAAACGCCTGCACCAACTCGGTGTCGACAGCATTATCAGCGACTACCCTTCGATGGCTTTACCGTTGATTAACAGCCTTGAGCGAGCCATATAAAAGCCTCCAGCGAGACCATTAAGTAAAGCACCCATCGAGGAGCAATTCATAACTGCATTGTTAACGTAATGCTCATTGTTTCCAACCCGATTTTAGCGATAATCTACCGCTAACTTTAATTCAATACGCAGCTTTAGACTTAAACAGTTTTAAGCGAAAAGCTGCCATCAAAACTTGCGGAGAAAAAAGCAGTATGACAAATCGACAGTGGCTATTGAGCGAGCGACCCATCGGCATGGTCAGCGAAAAAAACTTTAGTCTGATGGAATCCGCTATGCCAGTGCCTGACGCTGCCAAAGGTGAAGTGCTAATCAAAAACCTTATGCTAAGTTTTGATCCTGCCATGCGTGGTTGGATGGATGACAAACCCAGCTATTTACCGCCGGTTGCTATCAATGAAGCCATGCGCGCTGCCGGTATTGGTCAGGTTATCGAATCAAGCAATCCCGATCTTCCCAAAGGTACTTTAGTACAAGGTATGGTTGGCTGGCAGGAATATCTGACCGCTGGCCCGCAAAGTATGTTTCCACCTAACGCCTTACCTGAGGGGACGCCACCCAATATCGCGCTTAGCGTGCTCGGCGGCACCTCATTAACTGCCTACTTTGGTTTATTGCGTATTGGCGAACCTAAAGCCGGTGATACCGTTGTCGTTTCTGGAGCCGCTGGTGCAACCGGCTCTGCCGCAGCTCAAATTGCTAAAATCAAAGGCTGTAAGGTTATTGGTATAGCGGGCGGAAAAGAAAAATGCGATTGGCTGTTAAATGCGGGTCTTGATGCGGTAGTTGACTACAAAAGCGAAAATATTAGCCAGCGACTAGCCGAGCTTTGCCCTGATGGTATCAATATCTTTTTTGATAATGTGGGTGGCGACGCGCTAGAAGCCGCGATTGAAAACGCCGCCGATAACGCACGCTTTATTCTTTGTGGTTCTATATCCAACTATAACGATGCAAGTCCAAAACCCGGCCCCAAAAATATGTTTTACCTAATCGCTAAACGGATTCGGATGCAGGGTTTTATTATGTTTGACTATATAGAAGAAGTTGACGTCGCCATGGCTGATTTAATTCAATGGCTAACCGACGGCAAACTGCAATGGCGTGAAGATATTCAAGAAGGCTTTGAGAATATTCCAAAAACATTGCTCCGCTTATTCGATGGCAGTAATCAGGGTAAACAACTGCTCAAGTTAGCCGACCCTGAGTAAGAAAAAACTTTCACAATAATAAAAAGCTTTTGCCCATTGGCTTAAAAATCATTTTAGGAATCTCTGAATGCGACGTATTCTTTCAAGCACACTTTTATCATTAATCGCTTTATTAGCAATACTCGCAGTCAGTGGCTATTTTTATTTTAAGCCCCCTATTCCGCCGCCATCACAAGCTTTTATTAACGGCACAGTTATCACCATGAACCCGCAGCAGCCAAGCGCTGAAGCAGTGTTATTAAGTGATGGCATTATCGAGTGGGTCGGCTCTAAGCAAGAGCTAATGGCGAAAATAAAACCCAACACGATTATCCATGACTTAACAGGCAAAACACTTTTACCGGGTTTTATTGATGCCCATGGACACTTTCCCGGCTCTGGCTTGGGGGCGGTCGGTGTGGATTTAAATAGCCCTCCTATCGGTGAAATAACCGATATTCCTAATCTACTGGAACAAATTGAATTAAAGGCTTCAGAAACTAAAAAAGGTGATTGGGTTTTTGGCTTTGGTTACGACGACACTTTGCTTGCTGAAAAACGTCATCCAA
>CAJQQO010000325.1 GCA_905480475.1 uncultured Pseudomonadales bacterium
AAAAATCTGATTGCACAACAGGCGCTAGTGGTACAAAACGCTAATAAACATAAAGAAAACCCCGCCTTTGTTGAAGATGCAATTAAAACCATAGACAACTCTGTAGCGCGCATGAGTCACTTATTAAAACGATTGCAAAGCAGTGGGCAATCCGCGCCGCAACGCTCGGTGTCATTGCAAAAAATTCTACTCGATGCGATTAGAAAATCTACCGACCGACAACCGATTCCCACATTAAGAAACCAGTCTGCTGATGCCAGTGTTGTAGCCGATCAGGAGCAACTGGTCATGATTCTGATGCATGTTATTCGCAATGCGCAAGATGCCACTGACAGCGATGGTTTTATCGATGTCACTTTTACAACCGATCAAGACTACGTCTTGATTGAGATAGAAGATAACGGCTGCGGTATGGATGAAGACTTTCTGCGCAATCGATTATTCAAACCCTTTGAATCAACCAAGTCCAGCATGGGCATGGGTATTGGCGCGTATCAAGTTAGAGAGTTTATTCAAAATATGGGCGGACATATTAAAGTGTCCAGTGAATTAGATGCGGGAACTAACGTTTGTATCAAGTTGCCCGTTAGTAACAATGAAACCGAAACATAGAAAACACCGGTGAAACCATGAGTGATCAATTAATCAATCAGCAAGGTGGCGAAAAGCGCACCTTGTTAATCGTCGAGGATGATCTCGGCTTGCAAAGCCAGTTGCGCTGGCATTTTGAAGAATACAATGTTGTTGTCGCGGTAAACCGTGATGAAGCATTAACGGCACTGCGGCGCGAGCGCCCTGCGGTGATTCTTCAGGACTTAGGATTACCACCTGATGATGAAGGTGTTGAAGAAGGTTTTGCCACGCTACAAGAAAGCCTTGCAATAGACCCGACTTTAAAAGTAGTTGTGGTTACTGGTCACTCCGATAATGCCAATGCCTTACGTGCCGTTAGCATGGGCGCTTACGATTTTTATCAAAAACCAGTTGATACCAATATTCTTGATCTAATTGTTCAGCGCGCGTTCCAAATGGCGGGTCTGGAAGAACAACTACGCAAAGCCCAAACCGAGCAAAGCTCACCACTTCAAGGCATCATCGCTAGCAGTCCACAAATGCTAAAGATATGCCGCAATATTGAAAAACTTGCGCCGACCAACGTCACAACTTTGCTACTCGGTGAAAGCGGCACAGGTAAAGAAGTCTTTGCTAAAGCCATCCACAACTTAAGTGAACAAAAAGGCAATAACTTTGTTGCAATTAACTGCGCTGCCGTGCCCGAAACATTAATGGAAAGTGAATTATTCGGCTATGAAAAAGGTGCATTTACCGGCGCTAATAAACTTACCCCGGGTAAAATTGAAACTGCCGAAAATGGGACACTGTTCTTAGACGAAATTGGTGATATGCCACTACCATTGCAGGCTAAGTTATTGCGCTTTTTGCAAGAACGGGTCATTGAGCGCGTGGGCGGCCGGAAAGAGATTCCAGTCAATGTAAGAGTTGTTTGTGCAACTAACAAAGACTTGGAAACAATGGTAAAAGAACATACCTTCCGCGAAGATTTGTATTATCGTATTAGCGAAATGGTTATCAATATTCCGCCTTTGCGCGAGCGACAAGGTGACAAAATTTTACTGGCACGCTTTATGTTGGAAAAATTTGCCACTGAACAAAATAAAAAGCTATCGGGCTTTACGCCAGCGGCAGCCAATGCCATAGAGGCCTATGAATGGCCGGGTAATATCCGCGAGCTAGAAAACAAAATAAAGCGCGCGGTCATTATGAGCGACACCAAAAACATAGATAATGAAGATCTGGATTTATCGGATGAAATAGAACTATCTATTAACTTGCGAAGCGTCAGACAAAACGCAGAAATCAACGCTATTAACGCGGCGCTTTCGCTCGCAGATGGCAATATGTCCGCCTGTGCAAAATTGCTTGGCATTACCCGACCAACACTTTATGATTTGATAAAAAAGTATGATATTAAAGAGACGCTGATAGCACAGGAATCGGATCAGTAAATGAATACACTATTAAATGTAAAATCTATCGGCAGCTCAAAGGATACGTTTTTGAAAATGATTCAAAGCAGATTTCTCACTTCGCTGACTTATTGCCGCCGTACAAAACTATTAACCGGATTGTCAAAAGTTGTAATACTTGCCAGCATGGTATTGCTTAACGGCTGTTTTGATTCCAATAACAATACCGAAGAAAATGTTGCCCGGCACATTAAACAAGCCAATGCCTATTTACTTCAAGGTCAGTATCGAGCCGCCACTATAGAAGCGCGCAACGCCATTCAAAAAGACAGTAGTAATATCGATGGCCATATCGCGATGTCAAAGGTATCCAATGATCTTGGCCGCTATAAGCAGTCGGTTACGCATTTGGAACAACTACCAGAAGCCGCGTATCAAAATATCGATTTTTTATATACCTTAGTAGAGGCTTATCTTGGCCGTGGAAAACTTCAATCCGCCAGCGATTTACTGAATAACTATCAATCGATATTTCAGCAACGTCAGCCAGACTACCAACTACTAAGCGCCAATATTCAGCTTGGCAACAATAAAATCGCCGAGGCCGAAAAGACGCTAACAGCCGTATTGGATTCAACCCCTGACAATGTTGAGGCACTGCTTTTACTCGCGCAAATGAAAGCTCAACAATTGGATCACGATTCGACGCAGTCTTTACTGCAACGACTAGACGCCATCTCCATGGGTAATCCGGATGTTTATTATTTAAAAGCGCAATTAAGTCTTGCTAGCGAAGAGTTTGAATTTGCCGAAAACTATTTAACCGAGGCGATAAGCAATCTTCCGAATGCCGATATTATGACGCCAAAAAAATCAGCTTACTTGGGTTTACTTACACAGATCCTGACTATTCAAGGCAAATCCGCTGAAGCACTTATCTATACACAAAAAATTGCCGAGGCATTTCCCGGCGCCGAACTTGCCGAAGGTGAATTTAGAGAAGCCAGCACATTATTTGATAAAGGTGAATTAGCTGCCGCTGAAGTTGTATTAGAAAAATTACTTAATGAATACCCTAATTTTGAAGATGCCGCCGTTTTACTTGCCGTTATTAAATACCGCAACGATGACGTAGAAGCTGCCTCCAATTACTTTGGTGATCGTGTCGACGCAGAAATAAGCGATCCAAAGGTGACTAAATTGGCAGCTATGGCCGGCTTGCGTAACAATCAGCCTGAACGGGTAGTCGAGTTATTAGAGCAATACAGTCGAAACAACGACGATGCACAAATACTAGTGCTCTATGGTCAAGCTGCTCTTTCCACCGGTAAACACAGCGCTGCCGAGCAAGCATTAAAACGCGCCATTTCCATTGATCCAAGCTTGGCACAAGCCTATTTGGTTTTAGCCAAACTTTATAACTCCAGCTCTCCGGCCAACGCCGATCAAGCACTTAACATATTGCGCGAAGGCTATGCAAAAAATGCTGATCAATTTGGTATCGCTGCAGGTTTAGCCCGACAGTTAGTTCTTAATGGAAATGCCAATGAAGCGTGGAATATTATCGAAGAAATTCTGGCAACCCATAATCAAGATGTCACCTCCCTACAATTGGCTGGCGATTTTTTCTATAACCAACAACAAATGGATAAAGCTAACGACTATTACAATCAGGTGTTAGCAAAAGACCCCAGCAATTTTGAAAGCGCAGCCAAGTTAGCGTTTATTGCTGAACAAGTCGCAAGTCATCAGGATTCACTTGCGGCATGGCGTAGAGCTGCCGTTATCGCTCCAGACGATCCATTACCTTTAGAGCAAATGTTAGCAAGCGCAAGTTCTACTGGAGAGACTGTCAATGCTGAGGCCGCCATTCTAGATATTGCTCAGGCAAATGACAGTGGCGTACCCTACGCGGTTTTAGCCATGTATTTTGCTGATCGTGGTGTACTAAGCAAGGCTAAGGATTATGAAGCCAAGCTTATCAGTCGATCGCCGGATGCAGCTTTGCTTAAGTCCGTTAAACTTTCGATATATTATGCAATAGCAAAAACAGAATACATTGCCAAAAACTTTCCAGCAGCTCGTGAAAACGCCTTAGCCGGATTAAGCCTTGAAGCCCGCTCGCCATTGTTACTTATTTTATTAACCGAAATTGAAGTTGCCGATAAAAATTATACCGAGGCACAAAAGCTGGTCGATCAAATTCGCGCCGGTAACGAGCTAATTGGTAATGAGTTGCAAGGCGATTTATATATGGTACAAAGCCAAGCCGCTCCTGCCGTTGAAGTCTATCGATATGTTTGGCAACGTCAAACCAGCAATAAATTGGCCGCTAAACTCTATGCCAGCCTAAGTGCAAGCGATGCCGATCAAGCCCAAGTGTTTTTAGCTGAGTGGAATGCAAAATATCCTCGCAGCAGCTCGGCGCTGGGTGCACGTGCAACCAATTACTTGTTAGCCGGTGAATTTAATAACGCCATACCGATTATGGAAAATATCCAGTCCATCACACCCGATTCTCCGTTAAACCTTAATAACCTTGCATGGGCTTATCATCAGGTGAATAATGCAAAAGCTTTACCGACCGCAAAACGCGCCTACGAATTAGCACCTAAGTCTGCATCTATTGCCGATACCTATGGTTGGATTCTGTTTCGCCAAGGGAATATCAGTGAGGCCGTTAAAGTATTAGAAAAAGCCGCAAGCATGGAACCTGATAACACCGAAATTGCAGCGCATTTGCAAGACGCAAAAAAGGCGCAATAGCGTTTAACCGCGCGACTCAAATTATTCATTGTCTATTAAAAAATAGATTTAACCATAGCGTTTCTTTTGAGCCGCTCAAAATTTCATTGGCTTTAGCTGCCGGACAGTGGTGGATAGATACGCAGGTATGGAATACAAGTTTACCGAAATCAAAGCCTCGCAATGGATCTATCTCGCTATAAGCTGCGTTTTTCTAGCTATTAGCCTGCATTTTTATCCGCAAGCCTTAAATGAACTGCATCAGCATTGGATTACACCCGACGATCAAGATGCCGGTTACTATATGTTGGCAGTGGCATTAATTGCCGGCTGGATACGCATACAAAGTGCTCGCATCGATAACTCCCATCACCTATTGTTTATCGGCCTTGCGGTTTTAATTAGCTTATTATTGTGGTTTGCTCTCGCCTTAAGTATTAAAACTATTGCGTTAGCAATGATCTTAGTTGGCTGGCCGATTTTTATTGGCGCCACGATAAACCTACAAGCCGCCTATAAAATACTATTACCCATGCTGTTAATCGGCACTGTTTTTCCCGCTTGGTATTTATTTACGCCCTATTTGCAGACTATGACGCTGCATATCTCAACATTCATGACTACACCGTTTTCTATCCCGATGTTTATTGAGGGTAACTTTATCACGATACCCGGCGGTATTATTCATGTGGCAGGTGGCTGTGCGGGTATCAAGTATTTGCAAACATTGATGTCATTGGCGGTGATTTTTTTGCTGATCTACCCAATTAAATTACGCTATATACCGCTGGTATTTATCACTACGCTATTAGCGGCATTAGTCACTAATTGGTTAAGAGTCTTTATTCTCATTTTAATTGGCCACCATCTTGGCGTGGACCACCCCATTATGATTGACCATGACTGGTTAGGCTGGCTGGTATTTATCATGGTATTACCCGGCTGGCTTTGGGTACTCAATCAAAAACGTTTTCGCACAAATCAATTAAATGATAAGGGAGCAAACTTATTTAAAGCGCCTGCTACTTCAAGCTGGCAAATGCCCAGAGCAGCAATAGCATTTTTAATCTGTGGGTTTATTTGGATAACACCGGCTTTACTGAATCAATCAGGACAATCGAAGGATGCAAACGCGCCAACAGCAATCGATACCAAGCAATTAGCTGATGCAGTCTTTCCATCCACCTTAGCCAGCTTTAACCTGCAAGGCAGCTCAAGCCAACAGGACTGGCAGCCGGTGTTTTTTGGCCACGATATCAAAATCGCAGGTATTTATCGCCAAGGCAATACCCGCATCGACGCAATGGCAATAGGCTATAGCCGTGAGAAGCAAGGCGAGGAGCTAAGCAACGGCAATAACGAAATTCTCGATAGCGAGATTTACAGCAAAATCATTGACTCAGCCAGTGGCATTGATAATTGGGCTATCACCCAAGGCAGTCATCTAGTAAGCAATCAATCCCGAATTGTCTTCTATCAATACCGCAGCGGTGACTATGCAACGGCATCGACGCTTAGGTTTAAACTTAAGCAGGCAAGCGAATTGCTTGCCCAGCGCGAGCTGCCATTGATCGTTATGTACTCAATGATCTGCGCACAAAACTGCAGTAAACAGCAAAAGGTTTTGGAAAACTTTGTTCAAGAATTATAGAAGCCGCTTATGCAGCGCGCTTGAACTAGCAGCGCCTATTTAACCGTCCAAGCGTTCAATGTAAACTCAAGTAGTACCACAGGCACTAGCCACAATTTTTTTAACTTAAGCTATAGTTAAAACAAACACTTATGGCAGGTTTAAGCTCAAAAACTGATCGATAAGCGAGCTGGTAATTTAACAGTAAACCTTTCTGTTGGCGCTGATTAACAATCGCTTAAAGCGGTTGATTTACACCGTTCAAAGCATAGAGATACACTGTTCAAGGTCTATACTTTCAGATAAGAATTTATACCTGTACAGAAGCTCAAAACAGAGCTTCGATCTAAAACGTTTTCAAACCGATAAAATAAGCACTGTCGATGGAGTTACCAGGTTATATCGTATGAAGAAAAGATTACTAGCAAGCTTACTTAATCTTTTAGGAGTCGTCGGGCTATTTATCTGGTTTAGAAGACTTTTCAAAAAAGAGATTATAGTACTTGCTTATCACCGTATTTTAAGTACTGATGAGAATTCTCCCTATCAATATGATGAGGAGTTAATTAGTGCTGATTCCAAAGAGTTTAAGTGGCAAATCAATTTTCTAAAAAAACATTTTGACGTGATCAATTTTGCAGAGCTATCTAAAAGACTCGCCGACCACAAAAAATTAACTGGCCGTGAATTGTTAATTACCTTTGATGATGGTTTTTCTGATAACTACAGCAATGCTTTTCCAATACTCAAAGCCGAAAATGTGCCTGCAACATTTTATATTTCAACTGACTATATTGGTGTGACACAAACCTTCTGGTTTAATGAAATCGTTCATTCTATAAAAACCGCTGAACAACTTTCATTTACGCTAGGCGACGAACAATACGATTTCGAACCGACCGCTAGCAATAGAGAAAAAGTCATTCAACTTGTATTAGACAAACTTAAACAAGTATCCAATCAAAAGCGGCTGAGCACGATAGAATCGCTATATAAAGACCTTAATTTTAATACTGATAATACGCCTGCATCCGAACTACCGATGACATGGGATAACGTTGTAGAAATGTCCGGAAACAATATGGAGATTGGCTCGCATTCGGTATCACACCCAATACTAAGCAAGCTCGATGCGTCCGAGCTTGAACATGAGATCAAACACTCAAAACAGCATATAGAATTAATGACCAACAAGCCTTGTCTATCTATCGCCTACCCTGTGGGTGGCGAGGATGCCTTTACAGACAATGTTGAAAGTCAATCAAAAATCGCGGGTTACGAGTTTGGGCTTTCTTATATTTCAGGCATTAATGATGTAGAAGCGTTAGACATGCACTCACTCAAACGAATGCATGTCGAAAGATATATCGATAAGGAAGAATTTAAAATGATGCTTTATTTTCCTGAACTTTATTAAGCCAGCACACTAAGTTACTACGAGAACTAGCCACTCTAATACACCCATTCAAGCAATACAGGTAAGCTAAAATTCTTCTTAATGAAAAAACATGTTGTTATCTTTACATCTGAGTACCCTAAACCGAGCCTACCTTTTCAGGGCGCGTTTACTGCGCAATTTGTCAAAGAACTATCGCAGCAATGTAAAGTTACCGTAATCTGCCCTATCCCTTGGTTACCCAAATTACAATTGTTTTTGCGTCTCTTCCCGGCAAAAAAACCGTGGACAGAAATACCCAAACAGCATCAGGTCGATAACGTTACCACCTATTACCTACCGTTTTTTACTGTGCCGTTTTTCTTTCGCTATTTAAACGCATTAAGTATTGCACTATTTAGCCGCCGACAATTAAAGAAAATTGATAGCAATGAGTCTGTCCATGTTATTCATGCTCACGGCGTTTATCCTGATGCTGTTGCCGCATCACTACTTGGCAAATGGTTTAAGCGGCCGACAGTAATTACCGCGCTTGGCTCGGATGTTAACAAAGAAATGCAAGTCGCAATAAAACAAAAACAAAGTATCTGGGCATTAAATCGTGCCTCGGCTGTTGCCGGTGTTAGCAAAGACTTGGTGAATACTATTGTTAACTATGGTATTGATCAAAATAAAGTGCATTGGGTGCCAACCGGCGTTTGTCGTAATACCTTTAATGCTTCAGCTAATACATCAGCTGAAGAACTCAACAAAAAATCAGCAGAATTACGCGCTAGCGTAAACCTCGATGCCAGCGCAAAAATCGCTTTATTTGTAGGCCGATTGCATCCGGTTAAAGGGCTAGATGTATTATTAAATGCTGTCGCCATACTGCAAAAAAATAATCGACTGGATTTTACTATTGTACTGATTGGCGAAGGCTCTTTGCTTGATTCACTTTCGCAAAGTGCTGAAACACTGGGCATAAGTGACGCGATAAAATTTATTGGCCCGCAACCACAGCAAGTGGTTGCGCAGTGGATGCAGGCAGCAAATCTACTCTGCCTACCGAGTCATATGGAGGGATTGCCAAATGTCATTCTGGAAGCGCTAGCCTTGTCACTACCTATAGTGGCTAGTAATGTCGGTGGTATACCTGAAGTGGTAATTAACGATAGCAATGGCGTATTAGTCCCTGCAAACGATGCGGATCAACTCGCCGAGGCATTAGAGTACGGCTTAACAAAAGAGTGGGACAAAACCAAGATTGCTCAATCCGTTGACTTTGCTCGATGGGAAAGCATTGTTGAAAAATATTTAGCTATCTACGCGGCAAGCGCAGAATGAATACGACAAGTAATCACTTAAGTACTAAAAACACTATTAGTACTGGCAAAAACAAAAGCAGTCGAGGCTCAGCATCGTATTACTTTCTGCTGATCTACTTGTTTTTTGTTCTACTCCGATTTCACGAATACGTACCAGCCCTTGAGGGCGTACCCATTATGCCTGCGCTGCTGATTATGTCGGTGATAGCGTGGCTATCGAATAAGCGCAGTTTCACTACCCCATCACAACATAAGTTGATGCCATGGTTATTGCTGTCCATGACACTATCAACCGCTATTGAAATAAATGGGACTTATGCTGGCGAAGTATTTGCGAAGTTCTATCCGGTTGTCATTCTTTATTATCTTATCGTTGATGGCATGGATAATAATCAAAAGTTTCGTGGCATCTTTAAGGTGATGGTTATCTCCGCCGTCATAATGGCACTGCATGGTATTCAGCAATCCATTGAAGGCGTTGGCTGGACCGGCATGGATATGATCCGCGGCCGCATTCGCTATATCGGAATTTTCGCCGACCCTAACGATATGGGTTTGTTCTTTTTAACCGTTATCCCAATGCTGATGTATTTAATGAATCGCAGCAATTTTATTGGTCGCATAATCTACCTTCTAGCCTTGGGCATTATTCTCTACGGAGTGTATTTAACCGAATCGCGCGGCACCACACTAGGTATTGCGGCACTTGGCGCACTATTTGCCGCCAGACGATTTGGTATTGTGATGTCAGCAGGCATCGGTGTAGTTGCACTTATTGTTATTATGGGATTGAACTCGCGTGTCGCACAAATCGACCCCGGCGAAGCTTCGGCAAAAGGCCGGGTTGATGCATGGGAAGAAGGTTATTACATGACGCGCGACAACCCGGTATTTGGCGTGGGTGTTGGTGGCTTTGTTATTCATCACTATCGTACTGCACATAACACATGGGTATTGGCAATGGCCGAACTCGGAATTCCAGGATATTTTATCTGGAACTCCTTAATGCTTCTCTCACTATTGATGGTGGCTAGACTCGCCCTCTTTGACCCCGGAAAAGACCCTCCTACCGACGGCAGTGAGGATTTAAGCGAAGACGAAGAATTTATCGACGACAAAAAATTGAGTGTGACTTTTCTATACTGCTTTACCGGCTTGTGCTTGGCTGCATTTTTTCTAAGCAGGAGCTACAATATATTTTTATATACGATGTATGCCTTAACCGTTGCGCACTACATTAATATGCAATTGAAATGGGATACCTTTCCGGAAGTGTCTTTCGCTCAACACTGGGGAAAAATACTTATTTTTACATTAGGTAGTGTTATCGGCTTTTACTTTCTGGCGATGCTGCTTTATGCAATGGGTTAACTTTAAAAACAATATATTTAGGGCTTAATAGCAAAAAAGACGCAATGCATAATTCAAAACCACATATCATGATGATTGTTCTCAGCCTCGACATGGGTGGCTTGGAACGTATGGTTATTCAATTGATTCAAGGTTTACTAAAAAGAGATGTTCGCATCACTTTGGTTTGCCTTGAACAAGAAGGTGATTTAGTTGATCAACTGGCCAAAGATAATCTACAAATCATCGCCTTTAATAAGTCACCGGGCCTACGCTTTGAACTGGCAAATAAAATCGCCGGCTTGGTTAAATCACTAAATGTCGATGTTATCCATAGCCACAATAGCGGCCCGCATTTTTACGCCGCGTTAGCAGTGCCATTATTACTAAACAAAAAGAAACTGATTCATACCAAGCATGGCCGTGATGATCCGGACAATGTGAAAAAAGTTTTGCTAAATAAAATCTCTTCGTTTTTCACTCATACCGTTGTTGCAGTATCAAGCGACGCTAGTGATGTCTGTCGTGATATTGAAGGCATTAGCCCGAAAAAACTGGCCGTAATTGAAAACGGTATTGATTTATCACCTTATGTCGATATCGATCGTGAAGCACAAACACAGCGCATCAACAGCGGCGAGATTCGCCTTATTCATGTGGGGCGATTATCGCTGGAAAAAAACCAGCAACTATTATTACGTGTATTTGCCTCGATGCTAAAAACGTACCCGCAGGCATCATTGACTATTTGTGGCGACGGCAATCAAAAAGCCGCATTGGTCGAACTCGCCGAGTCGCTTAATATCAGCGATAAGATCGATTTTGTTGGCGCAGTTAATGACGTACCGCAACGGCTATCTAGCCACGATGCGTTTGTATTAAGCTCTATTACTGAAGGCCTGCCATTGGCAATAATAGAGGCCATGGCCGGTGGTTTGCCGGTGGTTTCCACCGATGTAGGTGGCATGCGTGAAGTAATTATCAATGGCGAGAACGGTTATTTGGTTCCATCGCAAGATGAGCAAGCCTTGTTACAAGCACTGTTAAGCCTTTGCGCCGACCCATTACATTTGCAAACCATGGGTGATACCGCCAAAGATATTATTCACGCAAACTACAGCCTTAACAAAATGGTTGATCAGTATCTAAGGCTTTACCAAAGCGTTGCCAGCTAATGGCCTAAGTTCAAAACGGAATCGTCTCAATGCAAGTAATCGAGTGTCTATTTTTTATTGCCGTATTCGCAATCGTATATACCTACGTGCTTTACCCTATAGTGCTGTTCATCTTAAGCGCAGCCGTGCAGTTGTTTCGCGATGGTCGATTTGTGATTGGCAAGACGGATCGTCGTGTCCAAAATGGTTTCAGCGTGCAGCAAGAGAAGCTCCAAGACGTCGATACAACGCAGCCTAGCATTGGCGTTATTATCGCGGCGTATAACGAAGAAAAATCCATTCAGGAGCGGATTGAAAATTTATTAAGCCAATCTTATCCGCAAGATAGAATTAACATCTATATTGGCTCTGATGGCAGTGATGATAGAACCATTGAAATCGCCAACACATTTGAAGCAAGCAATTTAAATATTTTTGATTTTCAGGAACGTCGGGGCAAAGTATCAGTACTCAATGAATTAGTTGAGACCGCTAGCGAAGATATTCTGGTGTTTAGCGACGCCAATACCATGTTCGCCATAGACGCCATTGAAAAACTTTCCAGACATTTTAATCAGCCGGATATTGGCGCGGTAGTCGGCGAGCTGGTGCTATACGACCCGGTAAAACAAGGTAATCAAGATAGCGCCTACTGGCAGTACGAGCGACTATTAAAGTTTCATGAGTCGCGCTTAAATGGTTTGCTAGGTGCGAACGGCGCGATCTATGCGATCCGCAAAGACTTATATCAGCCTTTGGATCGCAGTACCTTAATCGACGACTTCTCTATCGTGATGAATATTTGTCGTCGAGGAGAAAAAGCCCATTACGATCCCGAGGCGATTGCCTACGAAGAAGTCTCACCGACTGTCCAGTCGGAATTTGGTCGCAGAGTAAGAATTGGTGCGGGTAATTATCAAGCAATGATGGAGTATGTCGACTTTTTGAACCCGCTCAAGGGGATTCGATTTTTTACATTTCTATCGCATAAGGTGCTGCGATGGCTAGTGCCTCACTTTATGTTAATCGCCTTAATCAGTAATATTTTGCTGGTGCTAATTCCCAGCGCAGCAATAAACTGCACCTACGGTCTACTACTGCTCTGCCAGTTCATAATTTATGGCTTGAGTCTCTTAACTCACCTCACAATAAAGAAATGGCGTCACACTACTGTACTACAATTAATGTACTTTATGGTTTCTATGAACGTCGCGCTCGGCTTGGGTTTTATCCAGTATCTTAAGGGTCAAAGCAGCGGAACTTGGAAACGCACGGCACGCTAATAGCCATTGGCTAAACACTAACGAGGGCATTCAATGCTTTTCCTGCAACTCATCGGCATCGGGCTTATTTTAACCATTGTCGCCGGCTATATTGTGATCAAAAAAAAGAATATGGATATTTGGCTGTGGGGCTATATTAAGCACCACGCGACCAAGAATACCCAACATGAAGGCCCTACCCACGTTTTATTTTGTTTTGTCGACCATTACGAGCCGCAGTGGAAAACCGACGATATCGATGTCGAGCGTAGTCGGGTTGATCGCTGGTTAAACGAATACCCCAAAATGGCCGAGGGTCATCAAGATGCCGACGGTGTTGCGCCGCAGCATACGTTTTTTTATCCCGAAGAGGAGTACCGTCAGGAACATCTGGATAAACTGCAAATACTTTGCGAAGCCGGCTTTGGTGAAATGGATATCCATCTACATCATGAAGACGATACCGAAGACAACTTTGTCACCACGATAAATCGCTTTAAAAAAACCTTGGCCGAAAATCACAAGTTACTCACCGTTGATGAATCCGGTGAATTAACTTACGGCTTTATCCACGGCAACTGGACGCTGGATAATTCTCATCCCGACGGTTTGCACTGTGGGATTAACAACGAGCTTGCACTGCTTAACCAAACTAACTGCTATGTTGATATGACTTTGCCTAGCGCGCCTAATCGCACGCAAACCAGCACGGTTAACAAAATCTATATGGCAACCGGTAATCCTACAGAACCAAAAAGTCACGATACCGGTGTTGAAGCTGAGGTTGGCAAACCTTTAGAAGGTGACTTACTGGTAGTGCAAGGCCCACTGGCATTAAATTGGAAACGTCGCAAAGCCGGTGTTTTGCCAAGAATTGAAAACGGTGATATTCGCACTTCAAATCCACCGACCACCGACCGTGTTGATTTATGGGTCAATCAACATATTCATGTAAAGGGTAGACCCGAGTGGTTAATGATTAAAGTGCATACCCATGGCACCCAAGAAGAAGATATGGATTGTTTGCTGGGCAAACCGATTGAAGATATGTATAGCTATTTTGAAAGCCGTTATAACGACGGTGAAAAATATGTTTTGCACTATGTGAATGCGCGCGAAATGACGAATGTTATTTACGCCGCCGTTGACGGCCATACCGGTAATCCAAATGATTACCGCGATTACCGTTTAAAAAAATATGCCGATACTGTTAGCGCAAACAATGCAGCTAACATCGGTGATGCGCCACTTGCCAATCAATCTTCTTAGCTAGCTATTAAAGCCCTGAAATTATGAACAATATCATTTACTTTGGAAACGACTGGTTTGCAGAAAACAAAACTAGCAGCCACCATATTTCCGAGCGCTTAGCCAGAAATAATCGCATACTCTATATCGAATGCCCCGGATTAAGAGCGCCTAAAGGCACCGGTCGAGATATTAAAAAATTGTTCTCTAAAGTATTCAAAAGTCTTAGAGGCCCAAGAAAAATTAACGACAATTTATATATCTATACCCTATTCCAACTACCGTTCCATAAATATGCGGCCGTGCGCTGGATCAATAAATTATTGGTATTACTAAGCGTTAACTTACTGAAGTTTTTTCTAAAACTAAAAAATCCGATTCTTTGGTTTGTAGTTCCGCATCTTTATATGGTCCCCGACAATATCAAAAGTATTTGTAAGGTTTACTACTGCATTGATGATTATGCCGGTATTCCCGATGTTGATATCAACGCCGTGGAAGAAATGGATCATCAGATGACGATTAAGTCAGATATTATTTTTCTTGCCTCTGATACTTTGTATGAGCAAAAGAAAGCGCTTAATCCCAATGTGCATTTAAGTCCGCATGGTGTTGACTTCGATCATTTTAATCGCGTACTTCAG
>CAJQQO010000326.1 GCA_905480475.1 uncultured Pseudomonadales bacterium
AACATTGAATCAATGAACTCCGTTTTTGAAAATCATAAACGCCCAGAGGTGAGGCAAATCGCGCCGTCGTTGATGTTGGCAGAACATGATTGGGACCAGCACAATAATCGCCTAATGCCTCAGGCGTATGACGCCCCATAAAAATAGCACCCGCGTGACGAATTGCAGGCAAATACTGCTCAGGCTGGTCAACCGATAATTCCAAATGCTCTGGCGCAATCAAATTACTTACTTCAATCGCTTGCGACAAATCATCAACCAGAATAAATGCCGCACGGTTGTTAATAGATTGGCGAATAATTTCATGGCGCTCAAGCGTTGGTAGTAATGTATTCATACTAGCTTCAACCGCATCGATAAAAGACGCATCAGGCGAAATTAAAATCGCTTGCGCATCTTCATCGTGTTCAGCCTGCGAAAATAAATCCATCGCAATCCAATCGGGATCCGTTTTACCATCGCAAATAACCAATATTTCTGAAGGGCCGGCAACCATATCCAAACCGACTTCGCCAAATACCATTTTTTTAGCGCAGGCCACATAACGATTACCAGGGCCGACAATTTTATCAACCCTTGGAATCGTCTCCGTGCCATAGGCCAACGCAGCGATCGCTTGCGCACCACCAATACAAACTATGCGATCAATGCCTGCAACAGCAGCAGCAGCTAACACCGTTTGATTAATCGCCCCCAGCGGCGATGGCGAGACCATAATGATTTGCTCAACACCGGCAACCTTAGCGGGAATCGCATTCATTAACACACTGGACGGATACGCCGCTTTGCCACCGGGCACATAAATACCTACGCGCTGCAGTGCTGTAATCTGCTGACCTAAAACTGTGCCGGTTTCATCGGTATATTGAAACGATTGCTGCTTTTGTCGCTGGTGAAAGGATTCTATTCGTTGCGCAGAGACTTCGAGCGCTTGGCGAATGTCCGGGTTAAGCTCTAATAAAGCTTGTTGAATCTGCTGACGATTAATCGTTAACTGCTCGATTGAATCTACCGCAAACTGATCAAAGCGGGCAGTATAATCAACTAAACTGGCATCACCATCACTGCGCACCTGATGAATAATATCGCGCACGGTTTTTTCTAAGGCATCATCGGCCACGGCAGACCATGCGGTTAACTTTGTCAGTTCCGCAGAAAAATTGTCATTGGCGGCATTAAGACGCCGGACATTTAGAGACAGGTTTGAAGTGTTAGACATAAATAATCAAAGTTAGGCTAAAAAAATTGTAAACTGCATTCGGTAAATAGCTGGCTTGCTTAGCCAAGCAAAATAATTTACGCAGATTGTTGGGAGACAGCCGCTGCTATAGCATCAGTTAAATGCTTAAGCTCAGCATGCTTCACTTTCATCGATGCTTTATTGGCTACCAAGCGTGAACTAATATCGGCGATAAAATTAGCGGGTTCAAGACCATTAGCTAATAAGGTTTTACCGGTATCGACAATATCCACAATCTCATCAGCCAAACCCATAATCGGCGCTAACTCCATACCGCCGTATAGTTTGATAATATCGGCCTGCACACCCTGCTCTGCATAATAACGCTGAGCAATATTGACATACTTGGTGGCGACTTTAATACGTGATTGGCTCGCCAGTTTGGATTGCTTGACCAATTGCGCGCGCTCTTTTTTATACGCCGTCATTAAACGACAACGGGCAATACCTAGATCAAATAATTCATACAGTTGTGAAGCACCGTCTTCCATCAGCATATCCTTGCCGACCACACCCATATCAGCGGTGCCGTGACGAATATACGTCAGCACATCAACGCCGCGCAAAACCAATAGGCGCACATCCGCTTGATTGGTTGCAAAAACCAATTTGCGACTGCTGGCAATATCCTCTTCAGGCTCAATACCGGCAGCCGACAATAAAGGTAAGGTGTCTTTCAGTATTCGACCTTTTGTCAGTGCGATGGTAATCATGTTTTATCTTTTGATCCTGATTTTTAATGCTTAAAAAAGCCTTGGTTTTTAAAACTCGATTTTAAAAAAGTGCATCAATCAATATAAGCTGCTGTTTATATACGCGGCTTAGCCTGGCACGCGACGAATACTGGCACCCAGCAATTGCATTTTTTCTTCAATACATTCGTAACCGCGATCAATATGGTAAATGCGATCAATTAATGTCGGGCCGGTTGCGCATAAACCCGCAATAACCAAACTCGCCGACGCCCTAAGATCAGTCGCCATTACTGGTGCCGCTTTTAACATATCGCAGCCTTCTACAATCGCTGTATTACCTTCAATACGTATCTTGGCACCCATCCGGTTCATCTCATGGGTTTGAATTAAGCGATTTTCAAAAATGGTTTCAACCACGGTACTTACACCATCGGAAACACTGTTCATAGCGGTAAACTGAGCCTGCATATCGGTTGGAAACGCGGGGTAAGGCGCAGTGCGAATATCCACAGCTTTAGGTTTACGGCCTTCCATATCCAAACTTATCCAATCCTCACCGACTTCAATTTTTGCGCCAGCCTCTTCTAGCTTGGCCAGCACCGCTTCAAGCGAGCTTGGATCAACATCTTTTACTTTAACTCGTCCGCGCGTCGCAGCCGCAGCCACTAAAAATGTGCCCGCTTCAATACGATCTGACATCACTGCATAATCGCAGCCAGATAAACTCTCAACGCCATCAATAATCAACTTATCACTGCCGATACCGCTAATCTTTGCACCCATAGCATTGAGGCAATGAGCCAAGTCAACGACTTCGGGTTCGCGCGCGGCGTTTTCGATAATCGTTTGTCCCTCGGCTAAAGTCGCTGCCATTAAAAGGTTTTCAGTACCGCCTACCGTCACTTTATCCAGAAAAATATGCGCGCCTTTTAGTCGGCCATCAACGCTAGCCTCAATATAGCCGCCGTCAATATTGACCGTTGCACCCAAGGCTTCAAAACCTCGCAAGTGCAAATCAATGGGTCGACTACCAATGGCACAACCACCGGGAAAAGACACTCGCGCTTTACCAAACCTTGCCAACAGAGGACCTAACACCAATATCGAGGCGCGCATGGTTTTAACCAACTCATACGGCGCGGTAAATTCAGTGATGGAATTGGAATCGATCTCCACTCCCAATTTTTCATCAATTAGTAGCTCTGCACCAAGGCAACTAAGTAACTCAATCATGGTAGTCACATCGTGCAGATGCGGTAAATTGCGAATCTTAACCACACCCTTACTCAGCAAACCGGCCGCCAAAATAGGCAAAGCAGAGTTTTTGGAGCCAGAAATACGCACTTCGCCATCCAGAGTCGATGGGCCGTTTATCAGCAGTTTATCCATTAATTTAAAATCATATGTAGTAGTGAGGCTATGCTTAAGCTTGCCATTGGGCAGGCGTCAACGCACGAATATTTACGGCATGAATCTCGCCGGACGCAATTTTTTCATTCAGGCATTGATAAACCCGCTGTTGTTTTTTAACCGGTGACAAGCCTTCAAATTCAGCGCTGACAATCACCAGAGTACAGTGATTACCTGCCATTTCTATTTCAAGATGCTCTACCGCGATTTGCTCGCGAATCAAACGATTTATTTCTTCCTGCATTCTTTAAAATCTCTATTTATCTAGAAGCTGTTTTATAAACTTGCACACTGTATGGAGTCACAGCGCTGAGCTATTCTGAATCTGAAGATGCCACTTGAGTGTCACCCGTTACAACCCAGTTTTCAATAACGCGATCAATATCACCACCATAAACCTGATAGGCATTGTCAAATTGGTTACGATAAATTTTGCCTAGATTAATAGACTCAACCACCATATTGCGCAGCTTCCATTCGTCGCTTTTATTTTTTCGCATCGAATAAAATATTTTATACGGCTCTTGGCGCTCGCCATAAATAAGCTGTTTAACGCTGGCTTTACTGGCAGAAACTTCTGCGTCAGCGGATGCAGGAACCACTTCAATCCGCTCACCTTCAAAAGCTAATAAACCTTTACCATAAGTTTTAATGAGTGCCGCCGAAAAGACTTCGCTAAAGCGATCAATTTGAGCGTTTAATTGTTCGCGACCGGCGTCATCAAGTGCAGACATCTTTTTCGAGCTGGCATGTTTACCCATTACTGCGCGCGCAAACGATCTAAAATCAACAAAGGGACGTAACAAAGATTCTAACTCGGTAAAAAAACGATCTTCATCTTCATCAATATATTCCTGAGCGCCTTGGATCAACGCCAGCAAATCAACGGTAATCGATTCAACCACTTCATGCGCTGTACCAGCTGCTTGATCGTCAGCAATATTTGCATCTGCACTTGCATTAACAACTGCAGCTAGATTTTTAATCACTTCACCGCTTTCGGCGGCCTGCGTTTCTGCCGAAACATTTATTGCAAAGCTGCTAACAGTGAATAAGCCGCTAAGCAATACTGCTCGGTAAAAGCTCCGATTTGCGATCGCCCATTTTTTACAAATATTCATTTATTTATCTGCCTTTTTAATAACTTTTTTGATAAGCGTTTTAAAGTATTTTTATAGGTTTAGCAGCCACTTTTACTTGCCGCCATTTTCGTCTGTCACACTATAACGTAATTTTTTACCTGCTAAACCACTATGACCACGTTTCGAGACATTTGTCTCGAACAATTCTGCGCCGATTATTGGCCATTTATCTCCGCTAATTTTACATTTTGTATTTGCCGCTAATGCTTTGCGCTCTAGCCTTTTAGCTATTGCTGCGCCATAAGCAATAAATCCATCATATTGCCGTCATCCGTTGAGCCGACTCCAGCGCTACTGTATAGTCGCGCTCGCGTTAAGCGACTAGTTAGGCAACGATAGCTTAGCGCGGCATTTTCTCACGGCTTAGTAATAAACAACAAAGGCAAAATACCAGACAAAATAGCAGTTTATTCGAGTAGCAGATGATCAATACCCACGCCAAACTCAACAATCCACGATCTGCTGACTCGCACTCGCATGACTTGCCCTGCAATTGCAGATCTTTATTCGCAGAAAATTACCCTAACTAGCCCTTATTCCTATGCCCATTCCTGTTCTCGCGTCACTTCTACTTCTCATCGGTTTAGCCGGATTAATTTGGAGCGCCAACCTATTTGTGAGTGGTAGCGCCTCAGCGGCCAAACATATGGGTATGACACCGACAATGATTGGCCTAACCATTGTGGCCTTTGGCACCTCAGCGCCGGAGATGATTGTTTCGGCTGGCGCGGCGTTTGACGGCGTCCCAGATATGGGTATCGGCAATGCTATTGGTTCTAATATCGCCAATATTGGCTTGGTACTTGGCGTAACCGCTTTGATCGCGCGAATTCCGGTCAATGGCAGCCATTTACGGCTGGAAGTCCCGCTATTACTGGGCGCGACGCTGCTCTCTATCTTATTTTT
Organism: uncultured Pseudomonadales bacterium; assembly: GCA_905480475.1. Lineage (GTDB taxonomy): Bacteria > Pseudomonadota > Gammaproteobacteria > Pseudomonadales > UBA7434 > UBA7434. The sequence continues at coordinate 5,394 of CAJQQO010000326.1, forward strand.
GTGGGACTACCACCTGAGCAGAGCTGAGGGTTATATCCTGCTCGCTTGCACATTTTTAGTCGCTTTTATTCTGGTAATGCACTCACGTAAATCAAAGGCAAATAACCCCATAGGTGATCAGACCGAAGAAGAAATTCCGGATTTAACCGGCCTTAAATCAGTGCTTTGGCTGGTTGCAGGACTCATTACCCTACTGATATTTGCCGATATGCTGGTTTGGTCGGCCAAAACATTGGCCGAGCTATTAGGCGTAAGCCCAATGATTATCGGCCTTACCGTAGTTGCGCTGGGCACTAGTCTGCCAGAGCTGGCAGCCTCCATCGCCAGTACACTCAAAGGTCATCACGATATGGCACTAGGCAATATTATTGGCTCCAATATCCTTAATATACTGGCTGTAATGGCTTTGCCCGGCATCATAAACCCAACCACACTAGATCAATCGGTAATGCATCGCGACCTGCCAACCATGGCGCTGCTTACCTTTGCGCTGGCGTTTATTATGTGGATTAAAATCCGTGCAGGCGCTAAAAACACATCCGGAAGCGCCACTAGCCCAGGTATTGGCCGCTTAACCGGTCTGATCTTTCTTAGCTGTTATATCGGTTATTACGCACTAATTGTGCTGCTTAATAGCGGAGGCTGAGCTTTTTAGCCGCCGCGATTGTCCATTATCACAAGCACTCAGTCTATTGACTGATAAACAATCACACTCCACAAAATTATAATAAGCGCACTTAATCACAAGCAAATCGCCCCAGCTCGAATTACAATAGTCGACTGAATTAAAAACGACTTAGCAATGTCAAACTCGCCAAGCTGATTCCGTCCTACTTTGCATGCGCTGTATTGCCAGCGGCTTGATTAACGGCGGCTTTGCAAGGTAGGCATGGGCAGCTTAGCTAGGGCTTATCAATACTAAGCCTGTAATAGCAAAGCGATGCTTGTAATAGCAAAGCGATGCTTGTAAAACTGCTAAATCAACCGACTAAACGAACAAGCCATAGCTTTGTTGGACAAACCACCCGAATGACAAAACTCACGTTTATAGAAGCAGGACAACGTACCATCCAGCTGGAGCAGCAAGCGATTGCCGCTTTAAACAATCGTATCGACCAACACTTTAGTGATGCTTGCACGCAATTGCTCGCCTGCACGGGTCGTGTAGTTGTAACCGGCATGGGTAAATCAGGCCATATTGCCAATAAGATTGCTGCGACGCTAGCCAGTACGGGTACACCGGCTTTTTTTATGCACCCGGGGGAAGCCAGCCATGGCGACCTTGGTATGTTAAAGGTCGACGATGTAGTAATTGCCTTGTCTGGCTCGGGTACCACTAATGAAGTTGTTACCTTGTTGCCACTTATCAAACGCATTGGCGCACCATTAATAGCCATGACCGGCAATCCACAATCGACGCTGGGCCAGGCGGCAGATATTCATCTTGATGTATCGGTGGAGCAAGAAGCTTGCCCGCTAGGTTTGGCGCCAACTTCAAGCACGACTGCAGCCTTGGTTATGGGCGATGCATTGGCGGTGGCACTATTGGAAGCCCGCGGTTTTAGCGCTGAAGACTTTGCCTTTTCACACCCTGGTGGCGCGCTGGGCAAGCGATTGTTATTAAAAGTTAGCGACGTGATGCAAAGCGACTTTCCACAAGTGCAGCAAGAGACTTTATTAAGCGATGCTTTAATGGAAATCACCCAAAAAGGTTTGGGTATGACCACAATTATTGCTAAGGACGGCTCATTAGCGGGTATCTTTACCGATGGTGATTTGCGTCGAGCGCTGGATAAACGCCATGACTTACATGCTACCGCTATCAGTGAACTGATGACGGCCGAATGCAAGACTGTTACACCCGATATGCTGGCGGCAGAAGCGCTAAAGATTATGGAAGACAATAGCATTTCGGCACTGGTGGTTACCGAACAAGAAAAACCCTGCGCGGTTGTCCATATCCACACACTTATCAAAGCGGGCTTGGCATGAGCAACACAAGGCAACTAGATGCGAACGCATCGGCAGAAGTTTTAGAGCGCGCTCGCGATATCCAATTGCTGGCCTTAGATGTTGACGGCGTATTAAGTGACGGCAAACTTTACTTCGGTAATAGCGGCGAAGAATTTAAATGCTTTAGCATCCTCGATGGTTTAGGCATAAAAATGCTGCAAGACAATGGTATTACAGTCGCCATTATCACCGGTCGAAAATCCAATATTGTTGAACGCCGCGCGCACGAGCTATCAATCCGTTACGTAATTCAAGGCCGCGAAGACAAAGCCAGTGCACTACAGGAAGTTTTGGAAGCCACCGGCTTGAGCATGCAGCAAACCGCTTATATGGGTGATGATCTACCCGACTTAGGCGCTATTATGCTTTGTCGTCTTGGAACGACTGTTGCCAATGGACACAATACTGTTAAGGACAATGCCGACTGGATCGCCAGCAAAAACGGTGGTGATGGTGCGGTGCGCGAGCTAGCCGATTTACTCCTCAGCGCTAAGGGATTATTAGACAGTAATATAAAATCGTTTTTTCCTAAAAGTAGTTAACGGTAGAATCAGCAGTTAAAAAAGATGACCAGAAAAAACCGACGTAAGCGCATCAGAAACGTACTAACACTTGCTGTTAGCTGCGCCATAATGGTGTATTACGTTATTGGCGTTGGGCTCAATCAATTTTTGCCAAGCTCGATTAGCATCACGCAAGACAACATGCTGCAAAGCTCTTCGCCCGATAACAGCAGTACAGGTTTAATTGTTAAGCGCTTCGATAAAGCGGGCGATATGCATTACACCATGACCGCTAGTCGAGCAGACTTCTTTACTGAAGCGGTCACCAGCGCACAGAATCCAGTAGATGAATCACCCGAGCAAGCCTACGACACACTGCTAATGGAAGACTTCTCCATGGGTGAGGATGCTAACGGGGGTCAGGGGGATGTTCCTTACTACCCCCAGCAATATCAGGACAGCCAGCAGCGCCGATATAACGGCCAAGAACATTTGCGAGTAATCAATCCTCGCTTTGTGATTCACAAAAACGGCGTCCCCAGCACAGTTCTTGATGCAAAAATGGCTTATATCATCGACAATGGCGATAGCGCGGAACTGATCGGCGATGTACAAGTCAATGATTTGCTTGCAGCAACACAGCTAAACACTGAAGCATTAACTTTAAATACGGCCTTACAACAAATACTGACGCAAAATCCTGTGACTATTCAAACGCCCTCATCCACCACCCACGCTACCGGACTTCAGGGCAACCTGACCGATCAGCGCTGGCATCTACTTACGGAGGTCCGCAGTGTTATTCAACCTTAAGCACTTTGTATTACTGAAAACCCTACGCGCCTCTCGCTTGGCCACTGCGACACTGCTTAGCTGCTTAGCTCTTGGCACCAACGCCGCCAATACACCGGCATTAAGCATTGCAGAAGTGGATTCCGCACAGCGTAATATTGATATTGCGACTAACAAGGTTATTACTAATAACAATACTGGAGGTAGCGCCGAAAACAGTATTGAGGAAAGCAATGTCGAAGAAAAAAACACCGACAAAGACTTTGATAGCTTTCATGCACCAATAAGCATCGCCGCCGATAGCGCCGAACAAAATGAAAAGAAAGGCGTTACGATTTATCGCGGCAACGTCTCTATAGAGCAAGGGAATTTAACCATTAGTGCCGATACCGTTACGATCCAAAGCACAACTAAAACCAGCGACGGTAATTCAGCAAAAGACACGAACAACAATGCAGCAAACAATAACAATCAAGATACCGATGCAGCATCCAACTCATCAACGACGCGCTCAGTCACTACCATTGTTGCAAACGGTTTTCCCGCTCGCTTTACTCAGCTGCAGCCCGGCCAAAGTCAGGCGGTTAATGCTGAAGGCAATACCATACGTTACGCTATTGATACCGGCATTATTCTGCTAGAACAAAATGCATCTATCGATAAGCCCGGCTCAAAAGTATCTGGCGAAAAAATAGAATATTATATTAATGAAGAGCTGGTTAAAGCCGAAGCTGACCCTAACGATAAAAATACCCGCGTACATACCATCATTACGCCGGGCGCTTAATTACGAGCCTAAATCTCATCTCTAAATCCAATAATGACGACAGTAAATAAAAAAGGCGACACAGAATAAATGAGCAGGCTGATTGCGCAACACCTAGCCAAAAGCTACCGTCAGCGACAAGTGATCGTCGATGTCTCAATACAAGTCGAAAGCGGTCAGGTTGTCGGCCTGCTCGGTCCAAATGGCGCAGGTAAAACTACCTGCTTTTATATGATTGCCGGCATTGTCAGAGCCGATCATGGTTTAATTAGTATTAATGGCACCGAAATCACCCATAAGGCTGTTCATGAGCGAGCAAGATTAGGGTTGGGATATTTACCTCAAGAAGCGTCGATTTTTAGAAAGCTTAGCGTGGCCGACAATATTATGGCTATTCTCGAAACCCGCAGCGGACTTAAGCGTGCAGATCGCAAAGCCCAACTTGACTCGCTACTGGCAGAGTTTCATATCGAACATATTCGCGACAACCTTGGCATGTCACTATCTGGTGGTGAACGTCGCCGCGTTGAAATTGCGCGGGCTCTTGCCTGCGAACCGGCGTTTATGCTGCTCGACGAACCATTTGCCGGTGTAGACCCAATCTCGGTTAGCGATATAAAAAGTGTTATTGAGCAATTAAAAAATCGCGGTATTGGCGTATTGATTACCGACCACAATGTCCGTGAAACGCTGGATATCTGCGAACATGCCTATATCGTAGGTGAAGGCAGTATTATTGCCGAAGGTGATACCGATACTATTATCAGCAATAAAAAGGTGCGCGATACCTACCTTGGACATCAATTCCAAATTTAAGCGACTCCCCGCGCTAAAATTAACCCAAAGCAAAGTGCCTAACCACTAGGCTATTTATAGACTTGCCCCCCTCAGGTCTCTCAACACCGCCGCCCTATCAAGGCCAGCCTTTCTAGCTTCATTCCAGCAGCCATAAGTCGGCTTGAAGATGCCCGAAGCAGTAAAAATGTCAAGGTTTATATCTTTTGGCATTACTCTTGCTATGTACAAATCACAGAGCTACACTCTAAACATAATCTGATTAAAACAACGGCAATTTGAGCATCCCAATCCGACGCTCTAACCGCCCTAACTAATAGAATCGTAAACAAAAATACGCTTATGAAACAATCGCTTCAGCTAAAAATGGGTCAACATCTTACGATGACCCCACAGCTCCAACAAGCGATCCGGTTATTGCAACTTTCAACCCTCGATCTGCAACAAGAAATACAGGAAATTGTCGATACCAACCCAATGTTGGAAGTTTCTGACGAAAGTGATGCGGTCAATAGCGAAGCGGCAGGTAACGGCGATGCTAGTAATCAAACAGCCGCCGATAGCAGCGATATATCCGCCAATAACACGCAAGAAAGCAGCGAACTCCAAGAGCTGAGTGACTTTAGTGAGTCTGGCTCAACCAATAGTGATTTGGTCAGCGCCGATGATATAGGCACTAGCGAGAACGCCGACTGGCAAGACAACATCCCCACCGATACGCCGGTTGATAGCAAATGGGACGATATTTATAGCGGTGCCCCGTCCTCCTCGTCATCGGGCAGCAATAGCAGCAGCGACTTTAACGAACTAGCCGATCTGGATAACCGCAACTCAACGACTGAATCGCTTAGTAATCATTTACTCTGGCAGCTTAATCTCACGCCGATGAGTGAAACCGACCAAATTATCGCAGCAACCATTATTGATGCCTTAGAACCTAACGGCATGCTTGGAACGCCGACTGAAGAGTTACTGGAATACTTTCATCCTGACCTCGATATCGAGCTGGATGAAATAGAAGCCGTGCGACATCGCATTCAACAATTTGATCCATTGGGTGTTGCCAGTGTCGATTTAACTGATTGTTTGATGGTACAGCTAGCACAACTACCTAGACATACACCTTGGCGTGAACAAGCCGCGCAAATCATTAATCGCCACTTAGCACTACTAGCATCACGTGATTTCACCCAATTAATTCGCCGAACCCGTTTAAAAGAGCGCGAGCTCGCCGAAGTAATTGAACTGATTAAAAGCCTTAACCCGCGTCCGGGTGATGCATTTCAAGATAACGCCGCACAATATGTTGTACCAGATGTTTTTGTAGAAAAAAATAACGGCCGATGGTTAGTTGAACTTAATCCAGATATATCACCAAAAATTCGTATCAATTCTGAATATGCCTCACTCGTTAAGCGCGCCGACAACAGCAGTGACAACACCTTTTTAAAAGACAATTTACAAGAAGCTAAATGGTTTTTAAAAAGCTTGCACAGCAGAAATGAAACGCTATTAAAAGTAGCGACTAAAATTATTGAACACCAGCGTGGATTTTTAGAGCATGGTGAAGAGGCAATGAAGCCACTAGTATTGGCGGATATTGCCAAAGATGTTGATATGCATGAATCAACCGTGTCACGAGTCACAACGCAAAAATATATGCACACACCGCGGGGGATTTTTGAATTAAAATATTTTTTCTCAAGCCATGTAGCAACGGCCGAAGGTGGCGAATGCTCATCGACAGCCATCCGCGCCATTATTAAAAAGTTAGTGTCAGCAGAAAATACTCGCAAACCTTTAAGCGATAATAAAATTGCTAATCTGTTAGACGATCAAGGTATAAAGGTAGCGAGAAGAACGATTGCCAAATACCGTGAATCAATGGCAATACCACCATCTAACGAACGAAAAAGGCTCGGCTAGGTTTTTTCTATCAGGTCGACCGCAGCGACTGCCTACTAAGCAGGTAATTGCTATGCCAATCAATAACATGACAGAACTGCCGAATTAACAAGCTAGAAAAAACGGGCTTGGATTACGCGGCAAATTAAGATACTCTTTTAAAGAGATTCAGCCATTCCACTTGATAATGTTATGAGAGAAAAATCGCCATCAGAGTTGATACAGTGCAAATAAGCAAACGCCAGCGACAAGCGTTTTCAATCGATATTAACGAAGGTCAATATAGTCGGTTCACTCCATGTGCCCTTGCTGGCACAGCAAGCGCCCTACCTACGCGGATCTCTGCACAGTCTTATTATCAATTTCGATTCCAAGCTGCTTTTCTCACCAGCCTTTTTATACAAGCTTCTTTTTTACCAACCCTATTTCATCAATGCCGTTGCTGTTTCAGCAGCGGATTATTCGTCACTCGCTATGCATCAGGAGTAGTTTATGCGCATTAATGTCAGTGGTCACCACGTTGAAGTTACCGATCCATTAAGAGAATATGTTCTTACTAAGTTCGGTAAGCTAGAAAGGCACTTTGATCAAATAACCAATATTGATGTCACCCTCATCGTAGAAAAATTAGTTCAAAAAGCGGAAGCCTCGGTTCACGTATCTGGCGCAGATCTATTTGCCAATTCGCACGACCAAGATATGTACGCGGCAATAGACGGTCTAGCAGATAAGCTAGATAGACAAATCATCAAGCACAAAGAAAAAACTCACGGCAAGCATCATCGCGAAAGTGTTAAACAACAAGCGTTAGAAGAGCAAATTGCCGAGGGTGACGAAGGACAAATCGACGAATAATGACACTTGCACAATTACTGATTCCTAACCGCATCCAACTTAACGCTGAAATCAGCAGCAAAAAAAAGGCCTTACAGGAAATATCACGACTGTTCGCAGAAAGTGATAATACTCTAGACCAAAATCTGGTATTTGATGCGCTAACGGATCGTGAAAAACTCGGCAGTACCGCGCTGGAACAAGGCATTGCAATTCCGCACTGCCGTATTAGCGGCTGTACTCAAGCTCAATCGGCTATTTTAACACTGCGTACGGGTATCGATTTTGATGCCCGTGACGGCCAAGCGGTTGATTTATTATGGGCGCTAATCGTACCCGAACAATCGACCGATGAGCATTTAGCCATTCTTGCCCAATTGGCAAACACATTGAGCTCAGCCGATAACTGTCGCAAAATACGTGCAAGCCGCAATGCAGAAGAGTTGCACCAAAACCTGACGGCACTAGAACAAATGACCGAGCAGCAATCGTAACAACACGACAATTATCGCTAGACACTCTGAATACTAAGCGTATCAAACTCATTCACTAGAATGAATTTACTAAAGTTACGCTGGTGAATCTAAAGCGATAAAAGTCAATCAATGAACAGCAATGAAACTCACTCAATGAAAGTACGCCAATGAAACTGGTTATTATTAGTGGTCGCTCCGGCTCGGGTAAAAGTACCGCGCTAAATATGCTTGAAGACTTAGGCTTCTACTGCATAGACAACCTACCGGCTGGTTTACTGCCCGCACTAGCGACCGAAGCTTTTGCACCTACCGATAGCCGCGAGCAAATCGCCGATGACTTAATCAAGATTGCGGTAAGCATTGACGCCAGAAATATTCCGCGCGACTTGTTTCGCTTCCCATCACTGGTTGAACAAATTCCTGCTGAGATAGACACCAATATCATCTATCTTGACGCCAACAATGGCACCTTAATAAAACGCTTTTCAGAAACTCGCCGCAAGCATCCACTCAGCAATAAAGATGTTTCGCTACAGGAAGCTATCGAAAAAGAATCCACACTACTCGATAGCATTGCCGCAATGGCAGACTTAAGTATTGATACCAGCAAAATGAACCTGCACGAATTGCGGCATTTAATTCGCAATCGTATCGGTGACAAAGTCTCCTCTGAAATGGCATTAATGTTTCAATCGTTCGGTTTTAAAGGCAATATCCCTATCGATTCTGATTTGGTATTTGATGTTCGCTGTTTACCTAATCCCTATTGGAAGGTCGATCTACGCAAGCAAACCGGTTTAGATCAAGGCGTTATTGAATTTCTTGAAGATGATAACGACGTCAAAGAAATGGTGGCCGATATTACCCACTATCTTGAGAATTGGCTACCACGCTTTAGTGCTATAAACCGCAGCTATATAACCGTATCGATCGGCTGCACTGGCGGCCAGCATCGCTCGGTATATGTTGCCAACGCATTGTATAAGCACTTTCAAAATCATTTTGCCACGGTTCAAATGCGGCATCGCGAATTAGCTAACGAAGACCAAAGCGAAACACACTAAATCATGACGCAAGAAACCATCATAATAAAAAACAAGCTCGGCTTACATGCAAGAGCGGCTAATAAATTAGTTGATGTCACCACACAATTCTCCAGCAGCATAAGCATTAAACATCAATCAAAAACGGTCGACGGAAAAAGCATTATGTCTGTCATGCTACTTGCAGCTGCCAAGGGTACAGAGCTAACCATTATCACCGACGGTAATGACGAAACAGAAGCAATGTCAGCGATTACCGGCTTAATTGATAATTTATTTGACGAAGCGGAATAATTTTCCCTAGTTTCTTTTGCCCACGCCATATTTCTTGCCCGCACGACAGATCTTCAAATCCGCCCCAAAACTTCGATAGCCCCTCCAAACA
>CAJQQO010000327.1 GCA_905480475.1 uncultured Pseudomonadales bacterium
CTTGTCGACAGGTAGATATGAGCTTTTTTGAGGCCGCACCTAAGGTCTTTATCAATGAAGTCGAATTAAATGCATCTGCAGAAGAAGTCTTTGCGTCTTTTAAACGAGCCGAGGACTGGCCGATCTGGGTTGATTCGATTGGAAAAATCGATTGGACTACGCCCGAACCCTTTGGGCTTGGTACCACTCGCCGGGTCACTTTTACTAATGGTAAGTTTGCCGATGAGTTATTTATCGCTTGGGAGCAAAACAAGCGTATGGCGTTTTGTTTTACTGAAACCGATCAGGCAGGTACGGATGCTTTTGCTGAAGATTATCAGCTAACGGACTTAGGTAATGGCCGTTGTAAGCTGGTTTGGCGTGTCGCATTTGATCCGGCCGGTATTAGCAAGCTGGTATTTATGTTAATTCCCTTTGTGATTAACGGCGTATTTAAAAAAGCCATGGCAGAATTTAAAGTGTTTATTGAAAAATAATCTTTTACCTAAATAGTGGATGCTTAAATCTCATCCTTAAAAAATAATTTTTGTTCGATAGTGAGCAAGCTGTATTTTATAAACACGAGGAAAACCTTTTGTCCGGATTAAGAGTTCAAGGAAAAGTTGCGTTAGTGACTGGTGGTGCTAGCGGTATGGGTAAGGCCGACGCTTTATTATTAGCGCGCGAAGGCGCCAGCGTTATTGTTAGCGATATGGATAGCCAAAATGGCAGAGCTGTCGTTAAGCAGATTAACGATGCTGATGGATCGCGCAAAGCAATATTTATCGAACACAATGTTGCCGATGAAGAAAACTGGAAAGCGGTAATTGCCGAGATTCAATCGAGCTATGGACGATTGGATATTTTGGTCAACAATGCCGGCGTAATGAAACCCGGCAATATTTTGAATACTTCGCTAGAAGAGTGGAAGTGGATTAACTCGGTAAACTCTGAGAGCCAGTTTCTTGGTTGTAAATATGCTATTCCACTGATGGAAGCGAGCGGGGAAGGGGGTTCGATTATTAATATGTCATCGACCTCTATGGTTTACGGCATTAGTTATGTTGCCGCTTACTCGGCATCAAAAGGTTCTGTGGACGCATTAACTCGGACGGTTGCGATGCATTGTATCGAAGCAGGTAATAAGATTCGGGTTAATTCAATTCAGCCCGATAGTGTTCGAACGCCTTTGGTTGCTAAGCTAGCAACGGGTAATGACAGCGTTTCGCAAGCCGATGTTGATGATTTAAATAAATTGCCAACGCAATGGATCGAACCAGAAGACGTTGCTAATACCGTATTATTTTTGGCTTCGAGTGAATCCAATTGTATTAATGGTATTGCTATTTTAATTGATAACGGTGCTTGTATTAGACCACCTGCTGGCGGCGCATCGGATAAAAATTAATATGAAATTACCTGTTGTAGAATCGCAGATTCAAATTCGTTTTGCCGATATCGATATGCTCGGCCATGTATCTAATAGTGTTTATCCGCAATATATGGATCTTGGTAGGGTCGATTTTTTTGTTGAGCTAGGTAAAACCGAGCAAGCGCCGATTTCGGTGGTTCGTAGTGTTTCTTATGACATGCTGCGAGAAATCACCTTGATGGATAAAGCCAAAATGATTACCTGGTGTTCTTCGGTTGATGGCAAGCGCATGACGGTTAACGCAAATATTTTTGTTGCTAATAGCTGTGTGGCAAAAGGCACTACGGTGCTGGTGGGCTTTGATGAAAAAACTCGACGTGCTTGCGCTTTACCATCTCATTGGGAGGCGTCAAATACGCCAGAAAACGCGGTTATTTAGCGTGTTTTTTCGACTTTGAATCGCTTTTCGGCACGCTCATATCTATTAATCACTTTTATCGCAACGCTATAGGCAATGATGCCAAATAAGGTTGCGCCTAATGTCTCTCCAATCATCACGCCTTTAGCGCCATAATAATGCGAAAACAAAATCACTAAGGGTAATGTCCCCAAGGCGGCGCGGGCAAAGTTAAAAGCCGTGGCGTAATGGGGCACTTGTAAATTATTAAAGCTGGCATTAGCGATAAACAACATACCGTTAAATACAAAACCAATAACTAAAAAGTGAGTATACAAACGGATCAATTCAGCGGCGTCACCGCTGGCTTCAAAAGCGTTAATAATAAAATCGGTAGATAAATACATAATCAGCCAGGCAAACAATACATAAAGCGTCGATGCTAATAGTGCATTAGTTAAGGTTTCTTTTACCCTGTCGTAGCGTCTTGCCCCAGCGTTTTGGCCAATAATGGAACCCACCGAACCCGATAGTGCAAACAATGCAGCAAAGGCTACTGGCGCCAAACGTCCAACAATGGCTACGCCTGCTACCGCGCTATTGCCATAACCGGCTATAAATTTCATAACAATTGCCGAGCTTATTGGTGTGGCAAGGTTAGTAAGCATTGCCGGTATCGCGATAGCATTTATTTTTCTGGCGTCTTCGCTTAAGCGTGTAATGCTAAAGCGCAATGTAATGTGATGGTATTTTTTTAGTGCGTAAAGCGACACGCCAATCATAAAAAATCGCGATATTACCGAGGCGATTGCGGCACCTTTAACGCCAAGCCCAAAGGTAAAAATAAACAGTGGATCTAGCGCCGCATTAACAAAGGCGGCAGACATAATGGCATACATGGCAGCTTTGGGATCACCGATGGATCGCAAGGTTGCTGAAGCGGCCATGCCTAAGCAAAGTATTGGGGTCGAGGGCAAAATAATCGTCGCATAATATTTTGCTTGTAATAAAGTATTGCCCCGCGCGCCGAGCATATATAACAAGTCTTCGCAATAAATCACGAAGGGAATACAAATAATAAGCGAGCATACGGCGGTG
>CAJQQO010000328.1 GCA_905480475.1 uncultured Pseudomonadales bacterium
GGTTTGTTTTATGCGCGTTCACCGCTAAATTGGATGCTAGAAGTTGGGAAATGTAGTGTTATGCTTTTGCCCAGTTGCGGGGTCTCGTTTTTGGCAAATCCACTTTGGGCCAAAACAAGCCAGTTAATAAAGAGAAAAGGAAATCGAGCATGAAGCCAATTCACTTAAAAACGACTAACAGGATCGATAAGGTCTTGTTAGTTGGCTGTTATGCATCACTATGAATACGAATAAGTTTTCATGTCCAAAATGTGGTGAAGGCGTGCCGAAGTATAAGTCGGCATATATGACCAACTTCACTAAAATTATTTGCAACAGCTGCGGAGCAAAGATTCGTCCGGATCGAAAATCCTTGTCATTGATTGGCGGAATTGGAGGCGGGCTCGGAGGTGGCTTGGTAAGTATAATTGTTGGCTACACAGTTATAAGCGGTAATTGGTTGCAAGGCGGTCTTGCGTTTTTTGCGTTGCTGGTCGTTTTAATGGCAGTAAGTTGCTTTTTTACCTTAAGGTTCACCCATTTTATTGAGGTGCCAGAAAATGCATAACAAGGCGGTGTTGTCGCCATCGGCTGGGACGGCCTGCTGCGCAGTCAGCCCCAAACCTTGGCGTTAAGTGTAATTGAGTATGAAGCGATACGGATTTAAGTTTCTTAAACCTGATAGTGCCCATGCCGCTGCGATTGAATTAAGGTTTTTGCCAATTTTGTTTGGGCTGATATTTAGTTTCGTTGGTTTTCTTTTTACAAGAGTAGGCAACTTACATTCGAGCCGCGAGCAAGCGTCGGGTATAGTCATCGCTAGGGTTTTGATACAGGGTCTCAGTATTGTTGATCTCAACAATTTGGCCATTTTTCATTACTGCGGTTCTATCGGCGATATAGCGAACCACGGCAAGATCGTGGGAGATAAAAATCATCGTTAGCTGTCGTTGCTGACATAAATCCAATAGCAGTTTAAGAATTTGCGCCTGAATGGTCACATCTAAGGCTGATACAGGCTCGTCAGCAATAATCATTTTAGGCTCTACCGCTAAGGCTCGGGCAATCGCAATACGCTGCCTCTGGCCGCCTGAGAACTCGTGCGGGTATTTGTTGGCCCAGCGAGCTTCAAGCCCGACATCTTGCATCAGCGTAAGCACGCGCGCTTGGATATCATCTGCCTTGCTGGCGATTTTATGAATCTTTAATGGCTCGGCTAAGGTATTAAACACCGTCATCCGAGGATTAAGTGAGGCATAGGGGTCTTGGAAAATCATCTGCACATCTTTGCGTGTCGCTTTTAATGCTTCACCTTGCAGATTATGTAGTTGTTGGTCTTGAGCTTGTTGATTATCGGACGCTGCATGTAGCACAATTTGTCCTTGCTCAATATTTACCAGTTTAACAATACTTTGGGATAGAGTGGTTTTACCGCAACCCGATTCACCAACCAGTCCAAGGATTTCTCCTTGTTTAACATTAAGGCTGACATTATTGACCGCAACAAAACGTTTTTTACCGTTAGGAAAACTAATGCGAATATCGTTTAACGATAAAAAATTCTGCTCTTTATTACTGTCGCTATTGGCAAAACGATATTGCTCAGGTTTGGCGCTGGTAGGAATCGAAGCTAACAATTGTTTGGTATATTCTTGTTGGGGTGCATCAAACAGTTGACTAGTAATGCCTTGCTCAACAATACGACCACGCTCCATCACAATGGTGCGGTCGGCCATATGTTTAACCACATCTAAATCGTGTGAGATAAAAATAACCGCAATATTGCGACGCTGTTGCAACTCGTGGATTAACTCCAGTATTTGTGCCTGAATGGTGACATCCAGTGCGGTGGTTGGCTCGTCGGCAATTAATAAATCCGGTTCGGTAATTAATGCCATCGCAATCATAACGCGTTGTCGCATGCCGCCAGAAAATTCATGCGGATATTGCTGATAGCGTGACGCTGCATCACTAATACCGACTTCTTCAAGTAAGCTAATGGCTTTGGCTTTTGCCTCGGCTTTGGATATTTTATTATGCAGTAATAAAGGCTCAATAATTTGCGCGCCGATTCGCATATAAGGATTAAGCGAAGTCATCGGATCTTGAAAGATCATACTAATGCGCTTGCCGCGAATTTTACGCATCTTATCTTCGCTAGCTTGCAGTAAATCAGTACCGTCAAAGATGGCAGTACCGCTGGCGATTTCGCCCGGTGGCATGGGGATTAAGCCGAGTAGGGAATAACAGCTAACCGATTTACCCGAACCTGATTCGCCAACAATACCTAAGGTCTCACCTTTATCGACGCTAAACGAAACGTCTTTAACAGCCTCGGTGATACCATCGCGAGTACTGAAATTAATAGAAAGTTGATTGACGGTGAGTAAGCTCATTATCTTTGCCTCTAATCCCGATTGGCGCGTGGGTCTAGCGCATCACGTAAGCCATCACCTAAAAAGTTTAATGCAAATAAAGTGAGGGATAGTGCTATCCCCGGGTAAATTAGCAACCAAGGATATTCCTCCATGGTTTTTACTCCGTCCGAAATTAAAACGCCCCAAGAACTTTGTGGTGGTTGAATACCTAAACCTAAAAAGCTTAGAAACGCTTCTAACAGCATTACGCTGGGGACAGTTAGCGTGATATAAACAATGACCGGACCGAGTACGTTGGGAATAACGTGACGGCGAATAATTTGCCAATGACTTAAGCCGGAGACAATAGCCGCGCTGATAAACTCTTGCTTTCGGATTGTCAATACTTGGGTGCGAACAATACGCGCCATGGTTAACCATTCAACCAATCCGATGGCCAAAAACAACAATAATAAGCTGCGGCCAAATACCACCATTAACAAGATAATAAAAATCATAAATGGCAGCGCATAAAGAATATCGACAATGCGCATCATAATAGAATCAGTAAGACCGCCGACATAGCCCGCTTTGTGCCCCACAACACTCCAACGATTAAGGAGACCGCAGTGGCTGCAAAGCCTACCAGTAAAGATATCCGGCCGCCGTAGAGGACGCGGGTCAATAGGTCGCGACCATGAATATCAGTGCCTAACCAATGTTGCATTGACGGCGGTGATGCACCTAGTGCAAGGTTTTGTGCTTCATAGGCGTAAGGCGCGATAAAAGGTGTTAATAGCGAGACAAGGATTAAAAAGCTAATAACGAATAAACCAAACATCGCGAGTTTGTTTTTGGCTAATCGATACCATGCGTCCTGCCATAAAGACCGGCCTTGCTCGAATTCGATATTTTGAAGCTGTTTAAGAGAGTCAATCATTTGTCTGGCTCCCTCCCTATTGTTCTTGCTGGCTAGTAGCCAGTCGTGGGTTTAACCAAACAGCTAACATATCGGAGAGCATATTGAGTAAAACGATTAAACAGGATAGTAAAATGGTGGTGCCTAGAATCATGGTGTAGTCGCGATTAAACGCCGCTTGGACATAAAAGCGACCGAGTCCGGGAATTTGAAAAATAGTTTCTACCACAAAGGAGCCCGCTAACAGTCCCGCTATGGCGGGGCCAAGAAAAGCAACCACGGGTGATAAACCGCCGCGCAAAGCATGACGAAAAATAATACTGCGGGTTGCAAGGCCTTTGGCTTTGGCGGTTCTAATATAATCTTGTGCCAGCACTTCAAGCATGCCGCCACGAGTTAGTCGCGCAATATAGGCGGCATAAGTCGAACCAAGGGTAATGGACGGTAGTATTTTATCGCCGGGTGAATAACCCCAGCCGGATACCGGTAGCCACTGGAATCCGATGCCAAATATCAACACTAGTATTGGCCCGAGTAAAAACGATGGCATACAAATGCCCGTCATGGCGAGTGACATAGGAATATAGTCTTGCGGTGAATTGGGTTTGATAGCCGCTATCATACCGGCGCTAATACCAATCACTAAGGCGACGATCATCGCGTAGATGGCTAGCTCAAAAGTAATCGGTAAGCCGGCAGCAATCATTTCGGTAACTGTGCGATTGGTATAACGAAACGATGGGCCAAAGTCACCTTGGGCAATATGTTTTAGGTAATCAAAATATTGTTCGTGTAGCGCGGCATCAAGATTGTAGCGTTCGTTTAAGCGCTCAATCACTTCCGGCGGTAATGTTTTTTCGGCATCGAAGGGGCCGCCGGGGGCAGCGCGCACCATAAAAAAAGTGGCGGTAATAACAATAAAAATAACCGGTATCGCTTGCGCCAATCGGCCTATAAAAAATCGAATCATTGTTTACTCAGTATCTTCCAGATAAACGTATTTATAAGGATGTTGGTCAAGAATATTGCTGTGCCAACCTTTAAGCTGCGGATGAATGAGAAGTGATCGTGTATAGGTGTAAATAGGAATGATCGGGCTTTCATTGATAAGTATGGATTCAGCTTGTCTAAAGCTTTGATAGCGTGCGTGTTGGTCAGCTTGTGTTGCGGCAAGTTGAATTAGGCGATCGTACTCAGCGTTTGACCAGCCGGTTTGGTTATTGCCACCGTCAGTCACAAACATATCAAGAAAAGTATTCGGGTCGGGGTAATCGCCGATCCATGCGGCGCGAGCAATACTATAGTCCATTGACTGTATGCGGCTGAGATAGACTT
>CAJQQO010000329.1 GCA_905480475.1 uncultured Pseudomonadales bacterium
TGTTATTCATCGAACATAAACTCTTTCAAAGTATTTCTTAAGTAAGAAGTTTTAGGCAATGCGCCAAGCATAACTATCAGCGCGCTTTTGCAAAGCCTGCTCTCTTTGCTCGGGACTGATTGTTTTTATAGAAGTGGGTAATTCTTTTTGCAGATCGGATTTTTTAACTAATCGTGATTTAACACCGAGTGAATCCAGCGCTTGATCATTAATAAACTCAGCCCAGCGTAGCGTTAAAATACCTTCGTGCATATTATCGGGGTCTAACCAATTACGTACGCCGGGATCATCTAAGGCCAACAACACTGTATAAGTGCCATCGGTATTAGCAGTCATTTGCGTTTTATTAAGACAGCCATTAGCTTGTTTGATTTCGTTACTGGTTCCCCAGACATTGGTAATCGGCGCAATAAAATAATCGGCTCCGCCCATATCAATATCAAGCACTAATACCGTGTCTCTATCGGGCAATAGAAAATGTCCCATAATATAGATTTGATTGCGTAAGGCGCCGTCACTATCTCGATCAATAGTAAAACTAAAATCATTAGCGGGTTTGTTTAATGCCTGATTGTTCCAGCGCGTAGTATTCAGCGCCCATTTATGCATATAGTCCGTAACGAGTTTGCTAAGCGCTAGTTCGCTTTGAGGTGCTTCTTCCACACCGTTGCTAATGCGAGACACGGTTAATTCGTTAGGTCTATCGTGTGACCAGTCGGAAATCACATCACGGATATAAAACTCGTGAGCTTCAGGGCAGGACTGAATATGATTAATGCGCCCATTTGCTGGCTTTGAATCAACGCTAATGGTAAAACAACCGTCGCTATCAACATGAAGATCTTTACCCGATAGCAAACCCACGGTTTGCATATTTTTATCCCATAGGGTGAAATAATTTTCTACCATACGGCGCTTATAGACTCGGCCTTTTATTAGATATTGTTCGTCACCACTAATAGGAATAACCCGATAAATACTGTCTGGATTATCGATACCCCAGCGCGAGCCGGGAATAATTTTATCGTCAATACTGTGTGATAAACGCGTAATGGTAATGGCTTTTGGGTATAAAGGATCTTGATTTAAAGCCCAAATCGTTGCGCCAAACATAACCTCTTCAAATGCCCATTTAAAACACTCACGCATTTCGGCACTGGGTTTGACTTCGTTTAGCCAATATTCGCGCACTTGCTCTTTGACGGCTTGAATTTCAGGTTTATTAAAATACGCCAAAGCTAGCAGCTCATGATCTCGCTGCTCTTGAGTATTAATAGGATTGTTAGCAAAGCTTTTCATAGGGTTTATTTCGTTCTCTCAATACTCTAAACCATCGATGGCATTGGTTTCGGATTTACGCTTTTTATCGATGGAGAAAGCTGTTTAGCTTTGTGATGGAATAACTTGCGGCTCAATCTGCAAGGTAAAACCAAACTGTTCTTTTACCGTGGCAATAATTTGACTGGCAAAATCGATCAGTTCCACTGCCGTGGTTGGCGTTTTATCTTCAGCGTAGTTTACGATAACCAAAGCCTGATGTTGATGTATGCCAATATCACCACTGCGCTTAGCTTTCAACCCGCAGCGTTCAATTAACCATGCCGAGGGGATTTTATAACGCTTATTGTTAGCGGTGTCTTTCAAATTGTTTAGGCTTTCATAATAAGGCGCGTCGGGGTTTTGGCTGATAAACTCGCTAAACTGAGTTTGATCGATTTCTATATTCTTAAAAAAGCTTCCGGCATTGGCTAATACTTTTGGATCAGGCAGTTTCTCAGAGCGAATGGCAATTACCGCATTTGCTACCTCTGCAGCGCTTAAGTCGGATTCGGTACCAGTTTGATCCAAGCGATTGGCTAGCGAAGGATAATCAATCATCGGTGTAAAGCTTTTGTTTAATTGAAACACTACCGAGGTGATCAGCGTTTTATTGGCTAGGGCTTGTTTAAAAATACTCTCTCTATAGGCAAACTGGCAATCGGCCGCTGTTAGCGTTTGAATAGATTGTTTGATATCGAGGGAGTTTAAATCGTTTATCTTATCGAGTGCTATAAAATTTACCGAGTCAATTGAGGATTTAACTTCACAACCGTAGGCACCAATATTTTGAATAGGCGCTGCGCCCACCCTGCCAGGTATTAATGCTAGATTTTCTAGCCCATACCAGTCTTGTTGAATACTATGCAAAACCCATTGATGCCAGCTCTCTCCGGCAGCGACTTCTACCCAAATATGATTTTGATCTTGTTTGATAACTTGAATGCCGCGTAGCTGCACATCCAGCACTAAAGTCTCGACAGTTGCTGGCAAAATAATATTGCTACCGTCACCAATGGGTAGCAGCGCTATTTTTTCGGCTGCGGCAAATTGTAATGCATGGCTTAAGGATTCAAATGTATCAATTTTTGCATAAGCCTGTGCAATAGAGCTTAGCCGCAAAGTATTGTGATTTTGCAGGTTAACGTTGTGCTGAATAAGGTCGATTGATGTATTCATAAACAGAGTTCAATCAATCCAGTAGCGAAAATTCTCGATATTAGAAATCATAGTGTTTTTGCAAATGGGCTAATAATGATTGGGAGGCGTTTTCAACTAAATCGATTACCGTGTCAAAACCACTATCGCCACCGTAGTAAGGGTCAGGGACTTCGCGAATATCGACATCCTGAGCGTAATCTAAAAACAAAGCTAGTTCACCGGAATAATCGCTGGGGCACATCGCTTGCAAGTCAGAGAGATTATTATTGTCCATCGCAAGAATATAATTAAACTGGTTAAAGTCAGTATGCTGGACCTGACGGGCTCGCAAGTGATTTAAATCATAACCTCTGGCCTTAGCAGCACTGGCCGAGCGCTTATCCGGTGCGTGATCGATATGCCAATCACCGGTACCGCAGGAGTCTATATAAATGCGGTTTTCCAGTTGTGCATCGCTAACCATTTTTTCAAATACGCCATGAGCGGTTGGCGAGCGACAGATATTGCCAAGACAAACAAATAGAACAGAAATATCTTGGTTTTTTTTCTTAGTCATAAATTCCTGCCGATATTTTTCGCGATGCAATAGGTTTTATTGTGCAAGAGATTGCCGTACCTTTTCAAGATCTTCAATGGTATCGATGCCTGCGGGAATATTGCAACCACTTTCTGCGCAGTGAATTCGAACGCCGTTATCTAAGGCTCGCAGTTGTTCAAGCGATTCAGCTTGTTCATGCGCCGATACTGGCCACTGAATATATTGATTAATCACCGATACGCGATAAGCGTAAATACCGATATGCCTATACCAATTTATGCCGCTGTGAATCGCTGTATTGATTTGAGAAAAATAGTCGCTTGCACGTTTATCCAAATCAGTCACTGCTGGCCAGCTTCGCAACCATGGAATAGGTGCGCGCGAAAAGTATTGCGCCATATCATTAGCATCTCTGACAACTTTAACCGCATTGGGATTTAGTGCTTCGTCAGCATCGGCTATGCGCTCGCATAAGGTTGCTATGCCCGCCTCTGCCTGTGCCTGCAAACTTTCTGCGACTTGGTTAATGGCCTCTGGCGGAATTAGCGGTTCATCACCTTGCACATTGACAACAATATGATCGCCAGCATAATTCTTTAAACTCACCACTTCCTGTAGGCGATCAGTGCCGGAGGGGTGATCGACGGAAGTCATTACCACTTGCCCGCCAAAACCATTAACGGCATCAACAATTCGCTGATCGTCGGTGGCGACAATAACTTCTGTGGCATCACTTTTACAAGCTTGCTCATAAACCCGC
>CAJQQO010000330.1 GCA_905480475.1 uncultured Pseudomonadales bacterium
TTTGGAAATTGTTCGACCGCACCAAATTCAGCGAGGTCAGCTTCGACCCGTTTGAGTAGCTCCATCCCGAGCTGTTGGTGTGCCATTTCTCGACCGCGAAAACGCAGCGTTACTTTGGCTTTATCCCCTGCTTCGAGGAACGTGTCAGGTTGCGTAGTTTGACCTGATAGTCTCCATCCTCCGTCCCAGGACGAAATTTCATTTCCTTTACTTGCGTTTGTTTTTGCTTCTTCTTTGAAGCCGCTTTTTTCTTTTTGATATCAAACAAATGCTTGCCGTAGTCCATGATCTTACAAACTACGGGTGTGCTATCGCCGGCGATCTGCACAAGATCCAAGGATTTTTCTTGTGCCATTGCTAGAGCTTGAGAAGTTGGTACTACTCCAACCTGCTCGCCATCCGCTCCAATTAAACGAACTTCGGACGCCTCAACAGCTTCGTTAATGATTGCGCGCTTATTGTCTTTTCCTTTCACGCTGATCTTCCATTCAGATCAAGCGCTTCAGTAAAATCAAAAGCTGGACCACCAACTTGTAAAGCCATTTGTATTTGCTTAATAATCAAATCTCCAAATAATTAATAAATCACTTTAAATTCAGCTACTTACGAACTTCTGCTACATTTAGCGGCATCGCTTGCCAAACGCTCGGCAAATTGTTCTACCGACATGCTGCCTAAATCTTCACCGCTTAGGGATCTGACCGCTACCGAGCCGGTTTCGACTTCTTTATCGCCAACGACCAATAGGTACGGTGTCTTGCTTAAAGTGTGGGCGCGGATTTTAAAGCCGATCTTCTCATTTCTCAAGTCCGTTTCGGCTCGAAAACCTTGTTTTATCAGGGTATCTTGCACTTTATTGGCAAATTCGGCCTGATTGTCAGTGATATTCATAATTACGGCCTGAACCGGGGCCAACCAAACTGGGAATTTACCTTCGTAGTGTTCAATTAACATACCGATAAATCGCTTAAACGAACCCAAGATTGCCCGATGCAGCATCACCGGCACTAAACGGCTGCCATCTTCGGCAACATATTGCGCATCCAAACGACCCGGCATAGAAAAATCGACCTGAATCGTGCCGCATTGCCATACCCGACCAATACAATCACGCAGTGAGAATTCAATTTTCGGGCCGTAAAACGCGCCTTCGCCGGGCAGTAAATCCCATGCCAGCCCTTTATTGTTTAAAGCCAGCTCCAATGCCTGCTCAGCTTTATCCCAAATGGCGTCCTCACCGACCCGCTGCTCCGGTCGCGTAGACAGCTTGACCAGCACATCATCAAAGCCAAAATCTTTGTATACTGAATAAAGCAAATCGATAAAGACAGATACCTCTTCTTGAATAGCATCTTCGGCGCAGAAAATATGCGCATCATCTTGTACGAAACCACGTACTCGCATTAAGCCCTGCAAAGTACCCGATGCCTCGTTGCGATGACATGATCCAAATTCTGCTAAGCGCAATGGCAAGTCGCGATAACTTTTTAAGCCTTGGTTAAATACTTGCACGTGACAGGGGCAGTTCATCGGCTTAACCGCATAGTCTCGCGCTTCGGATTCTATGGTAAACATATTGTCGGAAAACTTATCCCAGTGACCCGAGCGCTCCCATAAAGAGCGATCAACCACTTGCGGGGTTTTTATTTCCTGATAGCCGTTTGCGTTTTGCACCTCACGCATATATTGCTCAATCGCTTGATAGATTGTCCAACCGCGTGGATGCCAAAACACCATGCCGGGCGCTTCTTCTTGTATATGAAACAAGTCGAGCTTCTTGCCAATTTTTCGATGGTCGCGCTTTTCAGCTTCTTCCATTCGAGTGACATACGCTTTTAAACCTTTTTTATCCGCCCAAGCCGTGCCGTAAACTCGCTGTAACATTTCGTTATTGGCATCGCCACGCCAATAGGCGCCCGCTAACTTTGTAAGCTTAAAGTGCTTTAAAAACCGTGTATTTGGCACATGAGGGCCGCGACACATATCCATATAGTCTTGATGATAATAAAGCCCCATAGACGTTTCGTTAGGCATATCATCAATTAATCGCAGTTTGTATTCTTCACTGCGATTAGTAAATTCTGTAATCACCTCGGCGCGCGGTGTCATCTTTTTAACCACGTCATAATCTTGCGCAATCAGTTCTTTCATGCGCGCTTCAATGGCATCAACATCTTCGGGTGTAAACGGTTTTTCGGTGGCGATATCGTAGTAAAAACCTTCGTCGATCACCGGACCAATAACCATTTTTGCATCGGGAAATAATTGCTTAACTGCATGGCCGATTAAATGCGCACAAGAGTGACGAATAATTTCAACGCCCTCTTCATCCTTGGCGGTTATGATTCGCAGCGAAACATCGCTATCGATTAATTCGCAAGCATCGCGCAGCTCGCCATCAACCTCACCAGCAATGGTGGCTTTAGCTAAACCGGGGCCAATATCTTGGGCAACTTGCAGAATAGAAACAGGATTTTCGAAAGCGCGCTGGCTTCCATCGGGCAGAGTAACGACAGGCATAACAGTTTCCTTTCGCAGTGGTGACCAATACCAATGGCCACTTGCTTATATAATGATTAATGGATCAGCAAGGTTTTAAGTAATTAATGAGATTAAAGAGTGTAGCCTAAGGGCATTATATAGGGCTATTCAGCAGGAACAGCGCTATCAATCACTTCTTGTAGCTCTCCGTTTTCAAACATTTCAGCGATAATATCGCAGCCGCCAACTAATTCACCAGCAACCCACAATTGTGGAAAGGTTGGCCAGTTAGCGTATTTTGGCAAATTGCTTCGAATATCCGGGTTCGACAAAATATCGACATAGGCAAAACGTTTGCCGCAGCCCATCAATGCCTCGGTTGCACGCGCTGAAAAACCACACTGTGGTTGATCGGGCGAGCCTTTCATATAAAGAATAACCGGGTTACTTTGAATCTGATCTTTAATGGTATCCATGATATCCATGGTGAATGTCCCAACCTTTGGTTTAATTAAACTTTGCGCGAGATGCAAATATTGCCTTCTCGGTTTCTTTTAGCAGCTAATGCTCCCGAAACACGGCCAATCATTGTATAGAGATGCAGCTAAATTGGCTATGGCTCTCGCTATGATTAAATTCGCTAATAGGCCGCTATTTGCCGCTTTCAAGCGCAAATATAAGCAATGTTGTAAAAGCCACCTCGAGTGACATATTCCCTATTTACTCTAACGCCGATGTTAGGCTAGTATTCTGCCCTGCATAGGCAGCTTTCGCTGCCTTTTTGCGTTCTAACGCAGGTTTCTTGCAGACTAATCCAAAAAAAAATTTAACCACAAGCCGAATTCTGGTTTGTCGATAAGCTATTTTTTAGCGGCAGCACTTTTAACGACAGCACTAGCCGCGCAAGACCTTTTTATGAATGCATTCCTATCAATATACGCTGATATGAACCAAGTTCGACCATGAGCCAAGCACTATGAAACTGTCACCTGTTATGAATACCTACCAAAGATTGCCCGTCACCTTTAGTCATGGTGATGGCGTATGGCTATTCGACACTGATGGCAAACGCTATCTCGATTCGCTTTGCGGTATTAGCGTAACCAACTTGGGTCACAACCATCCGGCGGTAACAGAGGCGATTAAACATCAAGCCGAGTCGCTACTGCACACCTCCAACCTCTACCATATTGAACCTCAGCAAAAACTCGCTGAAAAACTCTGCGCCCTAGCGTCTATGGATAGCGTATTTTTTGGCAATTCCGGCGCCGAGGCTAATGAGGCCGCAATCAAACTAGCCAGACTGTACGCACACAATAAAGGCAACTCACAGCCTGCACTGATGACCATGAGCAATAGCTTTCACGGCCGGACGCTTGCCACTCTCACAGCAACGGGTAATGAAAAGATCAAAGTCGGCTTTGATCCGTTGCCTACCGGTTTTTGCTGCGCGACTTACAATGATATTGAATCGGCCAAAGCCCAATTCGCCGACAGCGCTAACAACATAGCTGCGGTGTTAGTTGAGTTAGTCCAAGGTGAAGGCGGTATTAATATTGCCGATACCGAATACCTTCTGCAGTTGCAGCAACTTTGTCATGACAATGACGCATTATTTATGTTGGATGAAATCCAAACCGGCAATGGCCGTTGCGGCAGTTATTTTGCCTATCAGCAACTTGGCCTAGACCCTGATGTTGTCACCACGGCTAAAGGTTTGGGTAATGGCGTACCTATCGGCGCATGCCTTGCCAAAGGTGCTGCAGCCAAAACATTGGTACCCGGCACGCATGGTTCCACGTTTGGTGGTAACCCTCTTGCTACGGCCTCAGCCTTAGCCGTTATTGAAACCATTGAGACAAAGCATTTGGGAGAGCGAGTTACCCAACTTGGCGCAACAATGAAATCCGCTTTTGAGAGCGCATTAGCAGACAATCCAGCGGTAGTTGAGATTCGCGGCTGTGGCTTAATGTTAGGCATTCAGCTTGATAGACCTTGCGCGCAACTGGTGAGCGATGCTTTAGACAACGGCTTATTGATCAATGTGACTGCTGGCTCGGTAATCAGATTATTGCCGCCGTTTATCCTTAGTGACGATGAAGCAGAACAAATTGTTAGCACGGTTGTAAAACTTATCAATCAATTTACTACGGCGGCTTAAATTCCCGTTAGTTGTCATTAGTATTTGCAAGCAGCGCTTCCAAAGCGTCGGTTAGAACTCATAATTTATTAGAATTATTTAAACACTTGGTGAAAAGATCATGGCTATTCGACATTTTTTATCATTGCTAGATTTAAGCCCGCAAGAATTGCAGGGAATCATTAATCGCGCAATTGAATTAAAAAAAGCACCTGTTAATCAGGTTTTTGCGGGCAAGGTGCTCGCCATGATTTTTGAAAAAGCCTCAACTCGCACGCGTCTATCTTTTGAAACGGGTATGGCACAAATGGGTGGTCATGCCATATTTTTATCACCTAGAGATACCCAGCTTGGTCGCGGCGAACCGATTCAGGATAGCGCTCGTGTCATATCATCGATGGTTGATATTGTAATGGTACGAACCTTTGCGCATCAGAATATCGAACTCTTTGCCAAGCATTCGAGCGTGCCGGTTATTAATGCACTAACCGATGACCTACATCCCTGCCAGTTGCTCGCCGACATACAAACCTATGTTGAGCAACGCGGTTCAATTAAAGGTAAAAAAGTCGCGTGGATTGGTGACGGTAATAATATGTGCCAGTCGTATATTAATGCTGCCAAACAATTTGATTTTGAATTACGTATTGCCTGCCCAGAAGGTTTTGAGCCTAGCAGTAAAATGCTACAAGCGAATAGTGATCGTGTCTCTATGTCGCAGGATCCCAAAATTGCAGTGAGTGGTGCCGATTTAATTGTGACTGATGTATGGGCATCGATGGGGCAAGAGCAAGAACAGAAAGATCGCGAACAAAAGTTCGCCGATTTTCAGGTCAATCATAATTTGTTAGACGGCGCAGCTAAGGATGCACTGTTTATGCATTGCTTGCCGGCGCATCGCGGTGAAGAAGTTAGCGAAGCTTTGCTGGAAGATCCAAAATACAGTGTTGTTTGGAGTGAAGCTGAAAATAGATTGCATGCGCAAAAAGCTTTAATGGAGTTTTTGTTAGCAAATAGCTAGGCGTTTTATATAGCCGACATCCTTTGAGAGTGTCTCGTAATTGAATTACGGATGAGTGCCGTAAAACTCAGCCTTAGGGAGCTAAGCTTTACTTCTCTTCCATAAAAAGCGCTTGCTGCTGAACGCAGTGAAGTGTTGAAGCTACATAGCCTTTAGCAACACACTCACTGCCAAACCCTGACAGAGTCGTATTACGACAAACTCGGAACCCTGTAGACTTCGGCGATTACACATCCGTATGTTTACGGCACTCATCCAAGATTCAATAACGCTTTCTTTTTTAAAGCACTGAAGCCTATGGAGTGTAACAAGCAAAACTTGATTTTTTAAACCGCTACTATAGTATCTCCACTTGTCTCAGGAAGGGACACCGAAAGCATCACCTTGAATTTAAAGCTTGGGACCACTGATATGGAGATCTTCAATGAACGAACCCCAACTTCCCAATAGCCACGATTAAATTTTCCGCGCAGCCATGAAATACCCGTAGATTGCCATCGACTTTATCCGACACCATTTCCCCAAAGATATTTGCTTAGCGTTAGATACCAAAACCCTAAAACTTATACCCAATAGCTATATCAGCGATGAGCTTCAGGAAACCGCAAACAACTTAGTATTTAGCTGCAAAATCGCCAACAAACAAGCCTACCTCAACTTATTGATCGAACATCAATCCAAACCCGATAAAATGATGCCGTTCCGTGTTCATCATTATTTGTTTGGCTTATTCCACGACTACAGAAAACTACACCCGAAAAAACAATTACCCGCTGTTTATACCTTGGTGTTTTATCACGGCACGCAAACGCCCTACCCCCACTCACTACTACTGCAAGATTGCTTTGACGATCCGTTACATATCATGTCCAAGGTTTTATACCAGAAGCCACCATTAATCGACGCCAACCAACTATCGGATAAAGCATTAAAAAAGCAACGCTGGATAGGTCCTATGCTTACCGCAATGAATTATATAAGAAAAAAAGATATGACGAACGAGGCCTTAGACATTCTGACATCCATTATGTGGAATACCGATAAGCCCGTGGAAAAATCCTTACTCAGATTATTATT
The DNA here is from genome assembly GCA_905480475.1 of uncultured Pseudomonadales bacterium. Taxonomy (GTDB): domain Bacteria; phylum Pseudomonadota; class Gammaproteobacteria; order Pseudomonadales; family UBA7434; genus UBA7434. The sequence goes on from CAJQQO010000330.1 coordinate 6,720, forward strand.
GAACTACCTGTTTCGCAGAGGTGATATTCAGATCAATAAAATGACCGTCAAGACCAAAACCCAACAACTACCTAGCTCAATAAGGAGAGACGTAATGACACCTGCAGAGCAGCTGGAAGAACGAGGCAGCAAAGAGGCCAGCAAAGAAATTGCCATCAAACTATTAAAAGAAGGCTCTGAAACTGCCTTTGTTCATAAAATCACAGGCTTATCCATTGCGGAGTTGAGCAGTTAAAGCAGCAATAGTTTTGCTGCTTCGGCTTCGCGATAAAGTCCACGCAAGGATTCCCTTTGCGACAATAAATAGGGCAAAAGGTTATTTCGTTTTTTAAAAATTAACTGGCCGACATTTTCAGTAATCCATCAATGGCCCGCTGCCAACCCGCATACAGTACATCCGCATCACTAGCCGATATCGCAGCTTGATATTCATATTGCTTGGCCCAAATACCCGCAATATCTTCAACACCATCAAACACACCCGCACCTATGCCCGCCAAACTCGCAGCCCCCCAAGCCGTTGCTTCAGTGACGGCAGGCACTTCAATCTTGACTTGCAGAATATCCGCTAAAAATTGGCAGACCATTTTATTCGCCACCAAACCGCCATCAGCGCGAATGACTGAAAGCTTATCGTCTTGATTGTCGGCATTCATTGCTTCAAGCAAATCACGCGTTTGATAAGCCTGCGCTTCTAATGCGGCACGGGCGATATGCGCTGAAGTTGAGTCGCGCCCCAAGCCGACAATAGCGCCGCGTACATCTGGCCGCCAATACGGCGCGCCCAAACCGGTTAAAGCGGGAACAAAATATACACCGTCATTACTATCGATAGATAGGGCCATCGCCTCGCTCTCGCTGGCGTGCTCAAACATAGCTAAACCATCACGCAGCCACTGAATCGCTGCACCGGCTACAAATATTGAGCCTTCAAATGCGTAGGTGGTTTTGCCATTGAGCCGATAAGCAATCGTTGTGACCAATCGATGCGCCGAAGCGAGTTGCTGATCACCAAGGTTCATCAGCATAAAGCAGCCAGTGCCGTAAGTTGATTTGATCATGCCTGGCTCAAAACAGGCCTGCCCTACTAGCGCCGCTTGTTGATCACCGATCATCGCATTAATCGGCAGCGATTTGCCCAGTAAGCTTTTATTCACCGTGCCAAAGTCGCTAACATTATCGCGCACTTCGGGTAGCATCGATTGAGGGATATTAAATAAGGCGAGTAAGTCCTCATCCCATTGGCCGGTGGCGATATTCAGCAGCAATGAACGCGAGGCGTTGCTGGCATCGGTGGCGTGTACCTTCCCTTCGGTTAAACGCCAGAGTAAAAAGCTATCGATAGTGCCAAATAACAGCTCGCCCGCTTCTGCTCGCTGCCTGACGCCCTCTACGTTGTCGAGTATCCAAGCGATCTTAGTGGCAGAAAAATAAGGCTCGCTCAGTAAACCGGTTTTTTCTTGCACCTGCGACGCATGACCTTGCTTGACCAAAGCCTTGCAATAGTCAGCGGTGCGACGATCTTGCCAAACAATCGCATTGTAAACCGCCTTGCCGGTGAGCTTATCCCAAACAATGGTGGTTTCTCTTTGATTGGTAATCCCAATGGCAACCGTTTGCTCTAATGCGCTTGGCGTATCTTGCAGTACATCCTGACAAACCTTTAGCGTATCCTGCCAAATTTTTTCCGGATCCTGCTCAACCCAACCGGAATGAGGGTAAGTTAAACCAAGCTCCTGCTGGCGCACCGCCGTAATATTACCCGCGGTATCAAATAGTATGGCACGCGAACTGGTAGTGCCTTGGTCAATCGCCAATATTAAAGTCTGCTCTTTATTACTCATGCTGGTGCTGTACCGTGCTATTTGATCGCAAGCAACGCTAGGTTGGAAAAACCCTGTGATCGATTTGAATCCGGCTTTTTTCAAAGCCACGCTTTACTATTTGATAAAGGTTAACATCCGAGTGCGGCTGAGTTAAGTTTAACTGTTATCTTGATACTCTACTCATCGACCTGCCCATCACAATTCACCGACAGCTCTCAAATCACCGACACTTGTCAAATCATAAGCAAGTACAATTGGTTTTATCGATAAATGATGTGATCTCAATTAATGAACACCTAAGTAAGGCGACAAATGGCAAACAAGCCGTTCAGAGAAAGCGACTTAACGCATAAATCCCCCCTTAGAACTCAGTCCCGCATCTTGTCGGTGGGTAGAAAAAATTCAATGCTTAACAATCGAAACCAAACGGTAATAAAAAAAAGTTTTTTAATGCATAAATAATTTTAAGGCTGTTTTTTCAATAGCCTGCAGCCGTTTTCATAGCCCGCCTCAGCCTTAGCGTAAGTAGCCACAAACAAGAGAAGTTATCCACAGCTAATCCACAGCATTGACCCTGAGTTTTGCTATTGCATAATTGCCGCTACCGCACTATCTTGTACCTCGTGCGCACTCTGACCCCAAGATATGGTGTTTTTAGCGTTTTCAGCACTAATTGATACTGGAAATATAAAAAATGCGCTCGCAAGTGCTTATACCTATCGATAGGAACCTACAAACTTATGCAACTCCCGCCCAAAACACCTGCTTTGGCGGCGTATTAGTTGTCTTTGCAGAGGGTATTCCAGCTATTAGCAGCACATTTAAAATGGATATAAGTGAATAGATTGATCTTTTAACAACCAGCAGCAAAACCGATAATTTAAAATCTAGTCAATTTATTGACAGGTATTTAAGTGCCAAGCGGGCAAACTATTTACTTAGCCGTTTAGATGGCGGTTCAAAATCAGTGGTAAGACAGACCAAAACGTAGCCAAAGCTGAGTAAGGTTAAGGAAGAGAGAGACATCAGCGACATTAATCTGAAACAGCCTGTGCTGTTCCGCATTAGAGAATTAGCCAGATACGAAACCCATAAATTTTAATCAAAAACCTATAACAATACGATTTAAACCCAGACTGAGGAGTCACCATGCAACAAACTGAGGCCAACGTTCAAAGTAGCAGCCTTGAACAAAGCAGCACATCCAATGCCGCGCCTATTAATTCCGATACTATCGATATGACGGCGACAGCGCCGGGACAAATTCGAGTCATCAAACGTAACGGCACCGTGGTTACTTATGACCTGAGTAAAATTAGTGTTGCGATTACCAAAGCGTTTTTAGCCGTTGAAGGCGGAACCGCAGCGGCCTCGAATCGCATTCATAAAACGGTTGCAGAATTAACCGAACAAATCACTGCGATCTTTAAACGTCGCATGCCTTCTGGCGGCACAATCCATATTGAAGATATTCAAGATCAGGTTGAACTAGCACTGATGCGTAGCGGCGAACAAAAAGTCGCGCGTGACTATGTACTTTACCGTGAGCAACGCTCTCAACTCCGCGCCGAAAAGCAAGCTGCCAATGCACTGCCCCAAAGCACTATTAATGTTGTATTTGATGATGGCAGCCAAAAGCCATTAGATATGCAACGCCTGCACACCATCGTGCAAGAAGCCTGTCAGGATTTAGAAGGTGTCAGCGGCGAAGCGATTCTTGAAGAAGCGCTTAAAAACTTATATGACGGTGTATCTTATAGTGAAGTGAATACTTCGCTGGTTATGACCGCTCGCACCATGGTTGAAAAAGATCCTAATTACAGCTTTGTGACTGCCCGCTTGTTGATGGATACCATCCGTGCCGAAGCGCTTAACTTTTTAGATATTACCCAAGCCGCAACCCAAAGTGAAATGGGCCAGCTTTATGGCCGCGCATTATCACAATATATTGCTAAAGGTATTGAGTTTGAATTGTTATCACCAGAGCTTGCCAGCTTTGACCTTGAGCGACTCGGCCAAGCTTTAAACGCTGGTCGCGATTTACAATTTAGCTACTTGGGTCTGCAAACACTTTACGACCGCTACTTTATTCATAAAGATGAAATCCGCTTTGAATTACCGCAGGTATTCTTTATGCGGGTTGCTATGGGCTTAGCGGCACAAGAAGACGATAAAAACGCACGCGCTATCGAGTTTTATAACTTGTTATCGTCGTTTGATTATATGAGTTCAACGCCAACACTCTTTAATGCCGGCACCTTAAGACCACAACTGTCTTCATGCTATCTCACCACTATTCCAGACAACCTCGACGGCATTTATAGCGCTATCCACGATAACGCCATGCTATCTAAATGGGCTGGCGGCTTAGGTAACGACTGGACACCAGTACGTGCACTAGGTGCTTATATTAAAGGCACCAATGGTAAATCTCAGGGTGTTGTACCGTTTCTTAAAGTGGTTAATGACACGGCTGTTGCAGTTAATCAAGGCGGCAAACGCAAAGGTGCCGTCTGTGCTTATTTAGAAACTTGGCATTTGGATATTGAAGAGTTTCTAGAGTTACGCAAAAACACCGGTGATGATCGTCGTCGTACTCATGATATGAATACCGCTAACTGGGTGCCTGACCTATTTATGAAGCGCGTATTTGAAGATAAGGACTGGACTTTATTTACGCCTAACGACACACCAGACTTACACGACTTGTACGGTATCGCTTTCCAAACCCGCTATGAAGAGTATGAGCGTCAAGCCGATGCCGGTGAAATGCCAGTATTTAGACGTATTAAAGCTCAGGATTTATGGCGCAAGATGTTAGGCATGTTATTTGAAACTGGCCATCCATGGATTACCTTTAAAGATCCATGCAACCTGCGCTCGCCACAACAACATACTGGCGTAGTGCATTCATCTAACCTGTGTACTGAAATCACTTTAAATACTAGTCAAGATGAAATTGCCGTTTGCAACTTGGGCTCGGTTAATTTGCCTCAGCATATTGGCCCTAATGGTTTAGATACTGAAAAGCTTAAAAAGACTATCGATACCGCCGTGCGTATGCTCGATAACGTTATCGATATTAACTACTACTCGGTACCACAAGCGCGCACTTCCAATATGCGTCATCGCCCGGTGGGCATGGGTATTATGGGCTTTCAGGATGCATTATATAAACAGCATCTCTCTTACGGCTCAGACGCCGCAGTAGAATTTGCCGATCGCTCAATGGAAGCCGTTAGCTACTATGCAATTCAAGCATCATCACAGCTTGCTACCGAGCGTGGCAGTTACTCAAGCTTTGATGGTTCTTTGTGGAGTAAAGGCATACTGCCCATTGACTCGCTGAAAACACTCGAAGAGCAACGTGGTAAAGACTTTATTGACGTTGATCACAGCCAAACTCTCGACTGGGATAGCTT
>CAJQQO010000331.1 GCA_905480475.1 uncultured Pseudomonadales bacterium
GCTCGGTTGCGGCAACCTGGAGTTTGGTGCCGAGTTTCGCTGCCGGTCTACCAATGTGGGCTTTAACCGGTTCGCGTCGCGATGCGCAGAATTTTTCCTTCTCGGTATTTGCTGATTCGGCGAGTGCATTAATTGGCTTGCAATTAGATGTAAAAGGCGAAGAACATCTTTGGTCACATAGACCAGCGGTGTTTGTTTTTAACCATCAAAGTAAAGCTGATATTATTATTACCGCGCGATTATTGCGACGCGATATAGCCGGCATCGGTAAGCAGGAAATTAAAAAATTACCGGTGCTAGGTAAAGTGCTGGAGTTCGGTGGTATTGTTTATATCGATCGCAGTAATTCCGCCAGTGCGATTGACGCTATGACACCATTAGTCGACGCCATGCGCAATGAAGGTAAATCCGTTGTGCTTGCTCCGGAGGGTACGAGAACAATATCACCCAAGCTTGGACCATTTAAAAAGGGCGCTTTTCACTTGGCTATGCAAGCCGGTGTGCCCATAGTTCCCATTGTGATTCGCAATGCTGGCGATGTAGCGCCTAAGGGCGATTTTGTTTTTCGTGCAGCCACGGTTGAGGTCGAGGTTTTAGAGCCCGTTGATACTTCAGCATGGGATGTAAGCACTATTGATCAACATGTTGATGAGGTAAGAGGCTTATTTTTGCAAGCGCTTGGGCAGGATAGTGGCGCTAAGCTTGTTAAAAGTAAAGGCAAAGCGAAGGTCAAGAAGCCTGCCGCTAAAAAAACAGCGACAAAAGAGCAGCCTGCTAAGAAAGTAACAAAAAAGAAAGTCGCTAAGAAGAAAGTTGCCAAGAAGAAAGAGGCGGTTGAGAAAAAAGAGGCTACCAAGAAAGATAGCGCTAAGACAGCTGTTAAGAAAAAGGCGGTAAAAAAGTCAGCGGCAAAAGTTAACAAGGTATCAAGTAAAAAAACGGCGGCAAAAAAGTCAGCAAAACCCTTATAGATCAGTATACTGTGGCTAATAGCATAATGAATAACAACAATAAAAAAGCCTAACGTATAAGGAGTCGATTAATGGAGTTTGCCTTAAGTAAGGAAAATCCATGGCCTGTCGGTAGTGATGTATCTGTTTTAGACACATCGGTTTTATTTATTCTCGATGCCAATAATAGCTTTGAGCAAGACTTGCTTGAGCAATGGTTAAACGCCAATAATCAAACTGGCGTCGACAGCAGACAAATCAATCTGCATCTCAATACTGATAAAGGCGATATCGATAGCTCCGCGCTTGAAGCGCTATTAAGTGGCAGTGATTGGGCCAACGATTCAACCTTGGTTGCGCCGCTACGTGTTGCATGGCTTCCCAATAAAGGCGCTGCCGGTGACTCTATCCAGTTGCGCCAGCTAGTGCTTGGCGATCCTCGTCGACCCAGACCGTCTAAGGGGCGGCGCATTATTCGCGATGAGCCAGAGCGAGTGATTTTTTTGGCCGGCGAGCCCGGCACCGTCTCAACGCTAAGACAGCGTTTTTCAGCCCAACAAAATACTGAGTCTACCAGTTTGCCCCAAGAATTTGCCGCCTTTGTGGCGCGTCAAGCTGGATTGGTTTTGGATCTGGCGGAGCGCCGCTTGCAAGGTGGTCGTTATAAAGTGCCGCGTTACGTTGCGGAAAACCTACGTGCTAATCCAGACTTTAAACAATCCATACAAGATTTAGCTCAACAGCAAAACAAACCGATTGAAAGTTTAAAAGAAGAACTGAACGAATATATCAAGGAAATGGTGTCGTTTCCTAGTAGCTTTTATATTGATGTTAACGCCACGTTTAATAAGTTTGTGCTTGGCTTAGGCTATGAAAGCGAAATTGTTTATGACAAAAAAGATCTGGCAGCGTTACGAAAAATAGTCCGAGAGCATCCTTCCATGCTGTTATGGACCCATAAAACCTATTTGGATGGCATGGTTATACCAAAGGTTTTATATGATAACGATTTTCCTGTGCCGCATTTTTTTGGCGGTGCGAATCTCAGCTTTTTTGGTTTGGGGTTTTTATTGCGCAGGGCAGGGGCTATTTTTATTCGTCGCTCCTTTCAGGATAACCCGTTATACAAGCTGACGCTTAGGCACTATATCGGTTATCTCATGGAAAAGCGCTTTCCTATGTCGTGGTCATTCGAAGGCACGCGCTCGCGTTTGGGTAAGTTAATGCCGCCACGTTATGGTTTATTAAAATACGTACTTGAAGCCTGTCATACTTCAAAAGCCGAAAATATCTATATTGTTCCAATCTCGATTAGCTACGATTTAATTCGTGATGTCGATGAATACGCCACCGAACAAACTGGCCGGGCAAAAAGTGCTGAATCGCTAAAGTGGTTATTTAGCTATATATCAAGCCTTAGGAAACCCATGGGCCGTATCTATATGAATATTGGCGAGCCGGTTATCTTACCCGCTGCGCCAGATCCCGAAGACCGATTAGCTTTAGCAAAAATTGCTTTTGAAGTATCAGTCGAAGCCAATAAAGTCACACCGATTACCTTGCCTTCCTTGGTTTGTATGATTTTATTAGGCAATGCGCCGTCGGCATTAACGGCCGAAGAAGCTTTACTGGAGCTACGATCGTTAATCGCTTGGACAAAGGCTAGAAATATCACTGCTAGCAGCGATTTTGAGCCAGAGAACCTCGGTCATTTTAGTCAGCTATTGGATATTATGGTTTCCGAAGGTTTGCTTAGTCGTTATGACGAAGGCCCTGAAGTGGTTTTTGGTATCGCACCTGATCAACATCCGCGTGCCAGTTATTATCGCAATTCGGTAATTCATTTTTTTGTTAACAAAGCCATTATTGAATTATCTTTATTGGCAGCTTTATCGGCACTAAAAGGCGAACGTTTGCCGGTATTTTGGGCTGAGGCCGAAAGGTTACGAGATCTATTTAAGTTTGAATTCTTTTATGCACCCAGTGAAGAATTTAAACAAGAATTATTAGATGAATTAAATTTTTCTGAGGCAGATTGGCAAGCTCGACTAGAAAAAAGTAATAGCAGCATTATTACTTTGCTCTCTGATTTGCAGCCGTTGGTTGCGCATGCAACATTGCTACCGTTTATAGAAGCTTATATTGTTGTTGCCGATATGCTGGCAAGACTACCGGCGGCTGAATCGCTAGAAGAAAAAGGTACAGTTGATACGGCGTTAAAATATGGACGTCAAGCCTATCTGCAAAGAAGGATTAGTAGTGAAGCGTCGATAGGGAAAATATTATTTCAAAACGCTTATAAACAATTTTCCCATCAAGGATTAACTCAAGGTTTAGAAGACGATTTAGGTGAGGCCGCTGAGCAAGACTTGTTGGTTCTTAAAGAAAAACGTAAGGTAGCCGCTAGAGGTTTACATGAGTTGAGACATCGGCTTGATCGTATTAAAGTGCTAGCCATTGCTGTGCGAGACGGCGAGCTAGCGACCCATAAGGCAAATATGGATAGCTCGACGTAGCGGTAAATGCGCTGAGATCAAGGCGAAAACTGTCGTAAAAAAGCGAACGTATAAAGGCGAACATTATGAAATTACGTGTTGGATTATTAGGTGGTGGTTCATGGGGTACAACGGTTGCATCGCTGGTTGCTCGCAATACTGATATTACCTTATGGGCGCGTGATTCAGCGACGGTTGATGAAATCAATCAACAGCATACCAATAAAAAATATTTGCCCGATGCCGTTTTACCTAAAAAGTTAATCGCCAGTACCGACCTTGAAGAGGTTGTCTCCAATGCCGATGTATTAATTGTTGGTGTGCCCTCGAGTGGATTTCGTGGCGTACTTGAAGATGTAAAACCATTGATACGCGCCTGGGTGCCGGTGATTAGTCTAACGAAAGGTCTTGAGCTGGAAACCCGTATGCGCATGACCGAAATCATTAAAGAAATATTACCCGGTCATCCAAGCGGTGTATTAACGGGTCCAAATTTAGCCCGTGAAATAATGGCAGGGCAGGCCGCCGCCAGTGTTATTGCGATGGAAGACGGCACGATCGTTCGCGAGTTACAGCAAATATTTAAGAGTGGATTATTTAGGGTTTATACCAATGACGATGTGATTGGTTGTGAGTTAGGCGGTGTATTAAAAAATATTATTGCGATCGCTGTTGGTATGGGTGACGGGCAGGGCGCAGGCGACAATACCCGCTCGGCATTAATTACCCGCGGTTTAGCGGAGATAACTCGGCTTGGTGTTGCTATGGGTGGTAAGCCCGAAACGTTTTCCGGCTTGGCCGGTATGGGCGATATGATTGCCACTTGTGTAAGTCCGCAAAGTCGTAATCGACATGTGGGTGTTGAGTTAGGTAAAGGCCGTAGTATGGATGAGATTATTGCCGATATGGTGATGGTTGCTGAGGGCGTAAAAAGTGCACCGGCTGTTATCGCGCTATGTGATCAATACGGTTTAGATATGCCGATTATGCAAGATGTTTATCGAGTATTGCTGGGTGAAGCGTCGGCGTCGAGCGCGTTTAAAGGTTTATTGCGAGTATCTGCAGGAGCTGAATCCGAGCCAGGTTAAAGCAGGGCTTATCATTCAGTTTCGTTCAGTAAGAAAGATCGAGAAAGAGCAAAAATATGAAGCACGAAACCGCCCGCTTTGATTTTCAATTTAACAATAATGCTATTTTTTATCAAAGCTGGCAGCCTGATACTAATTCGCGCGCAATTGTTTTGCTGGTGCATGGTCTTGCTGAACATAGTAGCCGCTATCAAGAATTTGCAGAATATTTAGTAAGTCAGGATTATTTAGTCGCAGCTTTGGATCTTCCCGGCCATGGCCAATCGCATGGAGCTAAAGCTTATTTCAATCGATTTAGTGATCATCAGCATGCGGTTGAACACCTTAGGCAAATATATGCGCAGCTGTACCCAAGTAAAAAGATATTTTTGCTTGGCCATAGTATGGGCGGATTAGTCAGTAGCTCTGTAATGCTGGATGCACAGCAGCACTATGCTGGCTGTATTTTATCTGGCGCAGCCTTAAAAACTGCGTTGCAGCCTCCGGCAATTCAAATCTGGCTAATTAATTTCTTATCGCGGCTATTGCCACGCTTAGGCGTTATGCAATTGGATTCGACGGCTGTTAGCCGTGATCCAGATGTAGTTAAAGCCTATTTGGATGATCCATTAGTTTACGGAGGCAAAGTTAGCGCACGTTGTGCCGCAGAAATGTTTAAGGCTATGCAGCGAGTTAAAGCGCAAAATGCGCAGATAGAAATTCCGTTATTGGTTTTGCATGGTGAAGCTGACGACTTAACTGCGCCTGAAGGCTCGCGTGAGTTATATAACAATGTCAGCTCGCAAGATAAAACCTTACGTATTTATCCTCAGCTGTATCATGAGATCTTAAACGAAGCTGAACGTGATCAGGTGTACGGTGATATAGTTGAATGGTTAGCGGTGCGCGTGTAGCTGATGTTGTAGCTCGGATTGATTGGCTAGAGCCTTGTTATGGCTTAGGTCGACAGGCTAGGAATAGTTTCTGTGGAAGCATCAAGATATCCAGCTTATCTATGCATACATCCTATTTAACATAATATACATTATGCGCACTACCAGTGTAAAAGAAATATAGTAATGTCCCTTTTAAGAAAGTTAGAAATGTCCTTTTGCTGAATATATGGTGCGTTGTCCCATAAACCCACAGAGGGATATATTAAGGTGACAATCTAATCCATGAGCAATAACGAACTCGCAGGACTTGGTACAGCTAAAAAACTCCAAGAAAAGTGCGCCACGGGCAACAAGCTGCTGATTTACAGGGCTTGAGCGTTAGGCAAATTCAGCGATTGTACAAAGCCCACGGCGTTGATGCTTTGATCCCTCGTTAGACTTAACAAAACTCTCTTCATATTACCGCCGACCTTTCACGTAAATAGCTTACAGGGCGTCTGTTGCGTTGCTTATATACTAATGCTTTTAAGTTCATCTATGATTGCCTGAATGGAATCTCGCGTTTCTTTATTCATTGCTTTCATTTTAAAGCCATCAGACTCCAAGTTTTTTGAAATTGTATTGGTGACTTCTCTTCTAATATCTTCTAGCGCTTCATTTTGGTACATACTTAAAGAAAAATTCTCCCATTCATTTCTGGTATAGCTTTGATTTAAGACCTTATTTAAAAAATCAATAAGGTGTTTTCGTACTTCGTTATTTATATTCATTATTATTTAGAACCGTTGGGGAGTTTATTTTGATGTTGCTGCCTTACTTAGCTTGCCAAGAACACTAGTGACTTTATCAATCACTTTGTCGCAGCCTTTGATGCTGTGTCGTTCTTTTAGGTATTCTGGGTTGTTATAAGAAAGCCAAACCTGCCCTTTTTCGTCTTGCCAAAACAGCGCTTTCTGAGGAAGGTCTATTGCGACTGTTTTTGAGCAGTGCATTAGTGGAGTGCCAATCTTAGGATTGCCAAATATAACAACTTCGCTAGGCGCTAGCTCAAGATTAACATTTGAAGCATTTTCACCATGGTTAATACGGGCAAAAATAGTGAGCCCTTTTTTGCTTAGTATTTTTTCAAAGCGATCAGCTGTTTCTGTGACCGTATAACTGCTCTCAATTGAAATAATGCTGTTAGATGCAAAAATTGCAGCTGAGAAAAGCATTGCGAAGATTGCACTCGGAAAATGTTTTAGCATGATAAGACCTTTCTGAGTATTGCTGGAATAATCGATAGATATTTACTGTGTGTTTGGCAGACCCGATACCCCATTCAATGCTTGTAATGTCGCTGTCTTGAACGCTATCTTAAGTTCTTAGAAAAGTCGGAAATCTGGTCAAGAGAATATAAAGATATTAAACCTAATAGTATAAGGTTTAGAAGAAATAAACGGCTGCTAGGCTTAGGTTTAGCGCCATCATAATGAAGTCGGTTATAAAAATAAACAGCATAGTGCCCTTAATTACCTGCCAGACCCCGCCTCCACGTTTATTCTGAATAGCCACAGGCACATTAAAAGCGAATTGCGATCCATGAGCTACGGCAAATACAAACAATAAAATTGCTCTTTGCTCATCGCTTGGGAAGGTATCCAGATTTGTCAGCAATAGAATATTGCAGACCGCAAAAGCCAAATTAAATCCGCCAAGGAACCGCCCCGATTCAGCCAATATATCAAATACAGGTGTATCTCTTTGCTCTCTAGGCACGACCAGTTTTGCAAAGATTTTATTGCGAATTGAGAATACGTTAAAACCCATAACAAACCAGAGTGTATTTAGTATCATTACAATTTCGAACATAATTTCTTTCTCTTGATTTGATCTAATCTAAGGCTTTAGCTAATTATTTTTTTTTACGCGCATGAATAAAAAACCTGATTAACATTCCGAGAACAATAATGCCAAGACTAAGTGATATTTCAAATGTTGGACTGCCTATTTGTTCTTTAGAAATGTAGATTATTATCAAGTAGGCTGACGTAGCAAGGGTCAATATGATTAAGCCAACAAAGCCTAGCATTTTTATAGTTTTGCTTTCCTGAGCAGTCATAAAATATCACCATCACGTTTCTTCCTTGTTATTTTTTATTAGCTAAAAGCTTAGCATTTTTTTATGGAAATGATTTTTCCCCTCGGTATTTCCAGCAACTGGTTAATATGATGTTATAAGGCTGTTGCAAATAG
>CAJQQO010000332.1 GCA_905480475.1 uncultured Pseudomonadales bacterium
ATAATTCTAGCGTTTTGAAGGATAATTGTCAGCTGTGGTCGCCTATGTCATAGTCACCTCGGCTTTTACTGCTTATGCCAGTGCTATCCTTGATATTTCACCATGGGCCTAAGTGGTTACAGAGACTGCTACAAAAGCATTGAAATAGAACGGTCAAGCGAAGAGCAGCAGAGCAAATGCCTTAGGTGAATACTTAGAGATACAAGCAAATATAGGAATATCCGAGAGAAAAATAATGATATTAGTTACCGGTGCAACGGGTTTTTTGGGCAAACGTGTTTGCCGAATGCTAGCCGCTGCCGATAAAGAGTTTACTCCAACAGCTAAAAGCTTAGGTGTTGATTTACGCGAGCGTGCTCAGACGTTAGAGCTGTTTGAGCGCATTCGACCTCAATATGTACTTAATTGTGCTTCTTTTGTTGGCGGCATACAATTTGGTCAGCGTCATCCTGTTGAGCTTTTTCAAAACAATTTGCAAATGACTTTAAATTTGCTTGAGGCCTCGCGTTTGCATGGAGTGACTCGAGTCGTTAATCCTATTTCCAATTGCGCCTACCCGGGTGAGGCTACCTTATTTAAAGAAGACGAATTTTGGGACGGCCCATTACATGAATCGGTTATGGTTTATGGTTTTGTTCGCAAAGCGTTTTGGGTTGGATCGTGGGCGTATGCCCAGCAGCATAATATGGATATTATTAATATTATCCTATCGAATATGTACGGCCCTGAAGATCACTTTGAAGCAGAGCGCTCACATGCACTGGGCGCGTTGATCATGAAGTTCGTTAATGCGAAAGAGCAGGGCGCGCCCTTTGTTGACGTTTGGGGCAGTGGTAAACCGGTACGCGAATGGTTACATGTTGATGACGGTGCGCAGGCAATGGTTCGCAGTCTTGATGTTGACCCTTGTATTGACCCTATAAATATAGGGGTTGCCAAAGGTATCTCGGTTTTGGCCATGGCCGAAATGATTAAAGATATTGTTGGCTATCAAGGTGATATTAAGCTTGATCCGAGCAAAACCGATGGTGCTCCCTACAAAACAGTTGATGGATCAAAAGGTGAAAAACATTTTTTATGGAAACCGGAAATAGACTTTAAGCAAGGCGTAGCCGAAACCATTGAATGGTATTTGCAAAACAAATAATGTTCGCTCGCTAAATAACAACACAACTGACTTATAAAAATTCACGAGGTAAATATACCGTGGCAGCAAAAGAAGTGAAACAAGGCGAATTAGTTTTAGCGCGCTATATTCCTGCAGAAGATGCATGGGCTGGGGGGTTGAATTTTTTCTCACCCGATGAAGACTTTATTCAAGTGGGCACTTGGGGTTATGACAATGGCAAGGAGTTGCTTGCACATACCCATAATGAAGTTGAGCGCAATGTGCTGTGGACTCAGGAAGTTTTGTATATCCGTAAAGGCCGTATATTAGTTGAGGTCTACGATACTAATGAAACCGTAGTTGATACATGGCAAGCATCCGAAGGTGATGTAGTGATTTTATTGCGTGGCGGCCACGGCTATCAAATACTTGAGGATGGCACCCAAGTGCTTGAGGTTAAAAACGGCCCTTATGTCGGCGCGGATAAAGACCGTCGACGCTTGTAGCAAAGCATAATCACTAACCATAGCTATTGTTAGTACGGTCAGTGAAGATCGGCTAGTTATTATCAATATGTTGAGTAATAACCTGTAAAAAAGCCTCGCCAAACTTCTCCAGTTTTGATTCGCCCACGCCGCTAATGCCTAACAGTTGGTCTTTGCTGCTAGGGTGGTTTTCCATCATTTCCATCAGCGTAGCGTCATGAAAAACCATATAGGGCGGTATCCCGTGTTCGTCGGCTAAGTCTTTGCGGCAAGCGCGTAATGCATCCCAAAGCGTGCTGTCTTGAGCGGTAACACCGTTACTATGCTTGGCAACTTTTTTGCTCAAGCGCGGTTCGCTAACATCTTCACGCAGTTGCAAGCTTATTTGTCCTTGCAGCAGTTCGCGTGATGCAGCCGTTAGTGTTAAAGCATTGTAGCGTTCGCTATCTACGCTTAATAATCCTCGTACTAATAATTGTCGCGCAATCGAACGCCATTGGTTTTGCGATAAGTCAGCGCCAATGCCAAAGGTGCTAAGTTGCTTATGACTAAACTGCTGAACTTTTTCTGACTCTTTGCCACGCAATACATCAACGGTATGAGCAAGGCCAAAGCGTTGATTTAAGCGATAAACGCAGGAGAGTAATTTTTGCGCCGCTTCAGTGGCATCCCAAGTTTTTGGCGGTGTTTGGCAGGTATCACAATTATTGCAGCCAGACATTTTTGTTGAAGTGGTGTCGCTTTCGTCGGTACTTTCGTCGCCAATTTCAGCGTTATTTGAACCAAGCTGACCTTCGCCAAAATAATTTAACAGCGGTTGCCTTCGGCATTGGGTCACTTCGCACCAGCCGAGTAGGGCGTCGAGTTTACTTTTTTCGTTGCGCTTATATTCTTCGCTGGCTCTTGAGTTATCGATAAATTGTGACAGTTGCACAACGTCATCCAAGCCGTAAATCATAAATGCTTCGGCGGGTTCTCCATCGCGACCGGCGCGACCGGTTTCCTGATAATATGACTCTAGACTTTTTGGCAAATTCATATGCACAACAAAGCGCACGTCGGGTTTGTCTATGCCCATGCCAAATGCAATCGTTGCCACCATAATCACAGCGTCTTCGCGCAAAAAGCGCGCTTGATTTTCTGCTCTAACATCAGCTGCCAGACCGGCGTGATAAGGCATTGCAGTCAGTCCGCGGTCATTTAACCAAGCGGCTGTGGATTCGACTTTTTTGCGCGACAGACAATAGATAATGCCGCTTTCGTCGCGATGGCCGGTTAAGAATCGCAGTAATTGTTTTTTGCCATCGGTCTTTGCAGCAACTTCATAACGAATATTCGGTCGGTCAAAGCTACTAATAAATTTAGCGGGTGAGCTGAGCTCAAGGTTGTTAACAATATCGCGCTGTGAACGAGGAGTGGCTGTGGCAGTGAGCGCCATTCTGGGGACATTGGGAAAATACTGCGGCAGTTGATTCAGCAATAAATAGTCTTGTCTAAAGTCGTGCCCCCACTGCGATACACAGTGCGCTTCATCTATAGCTATGAGCGAAATATGACACTGGCTAAGCCAATTGCGGGTAGCTGGCTGATTGATTCGCTCCGGGGCGACATAGAGTATATCTATCTCGCCGGCTTTCATCTGCTCAATAACTTGCTCGGTTTCGTATTCGCTTAAGGTTGAGTTTAGAAAAGCCGCGCGAATTCCGACTTGTAGTAGCGCCGAGACTTGGTCCTGCATAAGTGCGATCAGGGGCGAGATAACAATGCCCGTTCCCGATCTAACCAACGCAGGAATTTGATAGCACAGTGATTTACCACCGCCAGTCGGCATAATAATCAGGTTGTCACGCCCCTCGATCGCGGTGTCGATAATCTCTTTCTGGCGATCGCGAAACTCGGCATAACCAAACACGCTTTCGAGTATTGTCTGTGGTGATTGGCCAGTGTGGGCGGGGGGCAAGCTATTTTGGGCGCTGTCTGCTGATTGCATAATGATAATCCTTGATTAACGTCTCCGCGCATTCCATGCAGCGGTTTTAAGGAGCAGGATAATCGTTTGCCAGCGTTCAGGCAATTGCTTAATGTTTTTACCGACTAATACTGTTAATACATTGGTTTTCGCAAAACTAAATAGTGTGGCTGTCCAAATTGAATCGTCCAAAGTAAATCAATAGTGTGACTGGCCAAATTGAATCAGCTTAAACACGTCATAGGATGGGTCTTGTTTACCGGGTTTGCCGAAATACGAGCCCGCAAGCATAGGGTGATCTAGCTTAACGCGCGAAGGTGTATCCACGGTAGCCCAATCGGCAACCACGGCTTTATAGCTGAACTTCCATTGGCCATCACGCTTTTCGTATTTATCAAAATAGCGGCCACCAATTAATAGGTCGATAAGTCCGTCTTCGGTATCCACTTGATGATAAGCCAAGACATAGACTTCGCCTTCGGCATAGTTACACTCGGTTTGGCTTTCATCCAGCACAATATTAATGGTGGTTAAATTGTGATGTAGAATTTTCATGGGATCTTGGATAGCCGGCAATTGATCAATAAATTCACTGGCTAGTCCTTTAAAAAACGCCCCGTGATCGTCAATAGCATCGGGATGATAAAGGGTGCGCAGCTTGGCGTGATCATGGCGGTCAGATGCCTGACAGTAAGCATTCAGCAAATCCATAATCGCTTGTTTATCTAATAGCTGCTGTATCGCTTTATCATTATTCATTTTGCTCGCCTGCTTTGTAGTGGTCTACAAGTTCGTTATCTGCACGCTGTTGATGTAGCGTTATTGGACTGTCATTCTAAGCATTGGAATAAGGACCAGCAAGAGACCTGAACGCTTTGAAATCTAATTACTTCGGATTTGAACGCCAAAAATATTTAGTGACTACAGTGATTGGCTAAGCTTTGTATGGCTGATGGGGCGGAGAGCTGGAGAAATGATCGCGAGAATTAATAAATGGATAAAAGTCATAGCAATAAAAAAGCTAGCAGGCTGTAAGCCTGCTAGCTCTATTTAGAAATCAGTCGTTACGACCTTTCTATTGCTAGCTATTATTCCGCGGCGGGCGCTTCATCAGCCGCAGCTTCATCAGCGGCTGGCTCTTCTGCTGGTGCTTCTTCTTTTGCTGCAGCTGCAGTTAATTTGATTAAACCTTCAGCTAATAGAACTTTGACTTTATCGTCGCCATTAAGCCATTTTGAGTCCGCACCTTTTACTGCATAACGATTATTTCGTTTTTGGTAAACGGTGTACTCGGCAGTTTTTTTAGTTACTTTCATAATGCTACCTTTCTCCAGTTATTAAGTTATCTATCAATAAATATTGTTGAAAACATTTTTTTAAGTGCTTGCCTGCACATTACCAAGATTGCTATTCACAACCTTGAGCAATTCTTTAAATAATTTCGGGTTACCGCAAACAATATTGCCGGTTTCAAGGCTGGTACTGCCGCCTTTAAAGTCTGCGATTAAGCCACCGGCTTCCTGCACTAACAACATGCCGGCTGCGACATCCCAAGGTTTTAAACCGTATTCCCAAAATGCATCCAAGCGTCCGGCGGCCACATAAGCTAGGTCGAGAGCGGCTGAGCCACCACGTCTAATGCCTGAGCCATTGACTGCAAAATGTTCCAGGCAGCGCATGTAGCCATCAACCACAGGCTTTTGGCTACTGCGGTAGGGCACACCCGCTCCTATTAGAGCGCCACTAAAGGTGTGGCGGTCACTGACTCGAATGCGAACGCCGTTGACGCTCGCGCCACGTCCGCGGCTGGCAGTAAATTCTTCTCGGCGAATAGGGTCATAAATAACTGCGTGTTCAATACGGCCATTTTCTACGCAGGCAATAGAGATCGAGAAGTGCGGGATACCGCGCACGAAGTTGGTCGTGCCATCGAGCGGGTCTATATACCATGTGGTGTCTGATTGACCGCCTTGACCGCTAATCATGCCGCTTTCTTCGCCGCAAATATTGTGTTCTGGCCAGGCTTTTTGAATTTGAAAAATAATCTCTTCTTCAGCGGCTTTATCGATATTGGTGACAAAGTCGTTTTTTTCTTTTTCTTCGATCTTGATAAGATCCATTCTTTCAGTCGCGCGCGCTATAATATCGCCCGCTTTTCGTGCGGCGCGAAGAGCAATATTAACGGTTGGCTGCACTGGTATACCTCTTTATTAGACCCATGATTGGTTGATTAGACCGATAACGGGGAGTGGCTAATTGCCTGATGGCTAAAGTCGATTGCTAGCCGGATGCCCCTATGGGGCAAAAGAAAGTCGGACAGCAAAAAGTCGAGCAATAAAATCGGGCAGCAAAAACTGGGCGGCGAGTATATCAGAGAGGCTTTGTCGCGGCTGCGATAATTTGGCGTAATTTTGGTATGTCGGAGGTGACTTTGTTAGAATCCGCTGCCTTTTTAAAGTGAGAGATGTCTTGAGCGAAACAAATAAAGAAAAACCGGCTGATTCGCGTGATGTTCGCATCGTGCTAGTCAATCCATCCCACCCCGGTAATGTGGGCGCTGCCGCCAGAGCGATGAAAACCATGGCGGTTAATCAGTTGGTTTTGGTTGGGCCGCGTGATTACCCCGATCCTCGTGCCGTTTGGCGTGCAGCGGGTGCAAAAGATCTGCTCGATGCAGCAAAAGTGGTGGCGACTCTGGATGAGGCCATCGCCGATTGTGATCTGATTATTGGGACTTCTGCGCGTGAGCGGCGTATTCCATGGCCTTTGGTCGATGCTCGCGAGTGCGCAAATAAAGTCTATGAAGAGCCTGCCAGTTCAAAAATCGCTATTTTATTCGGCCGTGAAGATAGTGGACTCAACAATGAAGAGCTGCATCGCTGCCATTTGCACGTTCACGTACCTACCTGCGAGGCCTATAGCTCGTTAAATTTGTCCATGGCGGTGCAAATTCTGAGTTATGAGTTGCGAATGCGTTCTTTGCAGGGTGCTAACAGTGCAGCTGCGATTGCCGATCAAGCGCCGGATGAGTGGGATGAGCCGTTTGCCAATGCCGACGATATCGAGCGTTTTCATAGTCATCTGTCCGAAACGCTGGTCGATCTTGAGTTCTTTGACCCGGCACAGCCAAAACAGCTATTAACCCGCTTGAGACGCTTATTTGCTCGCGTTCGGCTAGATCAAATGGAGCTGAATATCCTTCGTGGAATTCTTGCTGCCGTTCAGGAAAAGGTTAATAAAAACAAATAGATAGTGTTGTTATGTCGATTTAAAAACTGACGTTTTTGCAGTCTACAACTAATTGTAATCATTTCTGACTAAATTACTGGGTTAAATACTTGACTAGTTTGCTTGGTCTTTAGATAATGGCGGGGTTTCGCGGCTTTGCTGATATTGCCTTGCCGTTTATACCGCATCCGTCTTTGAATGCACCATCTTTCACGACGGGTAGCCTATTAAAAAGAGTTTTACCGCATGAGACTTACCACTAAAGGTCGATACGCTGTTACAGCGATGCTGGATTTGGCTCTGCACGCGACTAACGGGCCTGTCAGTCTTGCAGAAATTGCCAAGCGGCAAGAGCTGTCATTGTCGTATTTAGAACAATTATTTGTGAAGCTACGTCGCCACGAACTTATTGTCAGTTCTCGTGGCCCCGGTGGTGGATACAGTTTAAACCGTTCAATCAATGCTATTTGTGTTGCGGATATTATTGATG
>CAJQQO010000333.1 GCA_905480475.1 uncultured Pseudomonadales bacterium
AAACGCCAGACGACCCGCGGGATAGAGATCAGGCAAGGCAACCTCAGCCGATAAAACCAGCTTGATATTACGGTCGTAAAACTCATCGACCAAATTAATAAAGCGACGAGCCTTGTCTTCATTATGAATCCCCATTTGCGGCACATTGCTAATTAGCACGGCATGAAATTCACGCGCCAATTCAATATAGTCATTTTGTGATCTTGGGCCATCACACAGGGCATCAAAGTCAAACCAGACAACATCATCAGCCAAATAGCGCGACGGAATATGCCGGCCTTCTATTTCAATCGGCACATCGGTTTCGACACAAAAGAATTCACTTTCGCGCTGCGGTGCCAAATGTTCAAAACTGCTTAGCAAACTGATATCAGCTTCGGCATCCAAGGGCGAATGATATAATTCAGCCTGCTCTAAAGCGCGCAAACGATAGTCAATACCACCATCAATATTAAGCACTTCGGTATGTTGTTTAATTAATGCTATTGCTGGCAAAAACCGGGTGCGCTGTAAACCATCTTTATATAAGCCATCAGGCGCAATATTCGAGGTGGCAACCAAACAAACACCGCGGGCAAATAATGCTTCGAACATACCAGCTAAAATCATTGCATCAGTAATATCCGAAACAAAAAACTCATCAAAACATATGACCTTTGCCTCACTGGCAATTCGATCGGCAACCTTTTCCAATGGATTTTTAGTGCCGGCCAAATCGGCAAGCTCATGGTGCACTCGACGCATAAAACGGTGGAAATGAATGCGCAATTTCATCGTGCCGGGTAAGGCGTCGTAAAACATATCCATTAGATAGGTTTTACCGCGACCGACACCGCCCCAAAAATACAGACCACGCTCAGGCGCTTTCGGCTTGGAGCGGCCTAGCAAGCGCTGAAATTTAGACGCTACTTTTTGCGCCGATGAAGAGGATGTATCCTCCGCAGCTAGCAGGCGATCAAATAAATCACCCAGCTTTTTAATTGCCAACTCTTGCGCGGGATCATAACTAAAATCCGGTTTTTCAAGATCAGCTAAATAGCGGTCATGTGGACGAATAATGGGTTTCATATCTGCGGACTATAAACCTAATATTTGCACCTTTACGGCGCGATAACGATAAGAATAATTTGCGGCTGAATTTAAAGGTTACGGAGGTTACCCGCACTGTCTCGACTTAGCAATGAACTCTCAGCTCGGGCTTAAGTAAAGCAAGCCGCGCTGTAAAGCCTACTTAAGCCAGAGACAAGACCGTATTGACGACAATCAATTTCGCCAAACTCTTACATAAAATTACTTTATACCTTGATTAAACCCATTTGAATTGCAATATTTGGCGTTATAATGGCAGCTCTGCTAGAGGTGATGAGATTATGTTTGATTTGGGATTTTTGATTTTTACTGCTGTAGTTTCAGCATTATTAGGCTTGTTACTGGGCTACATTCTACTCCGCGTGGCCGGTAAAGATGCCAACAAAGCGCGCGAGTTAAATAAAGCGTTAGAAGAAGCTGAGGCTAAAAATGCTGAGTATCAGCAAAATGTGGCCGAACATTTTTCCCAAACCGCGGTGATGCTGAACGACCTGACTGAAAAGTATAAAGATGTTCATCATCATCTTGCCCATGGTGCAGAGCAACTCTGCCGCGATAGCAATGGTCAATCATTGCTGCAACATACCGCCATAGCGGGTGCTGCCAGCGCTAGCAGTTCGCCAGAAGCGATTAATGAATTACCCCAGCCACCGCTGGATTATGCACCAAAGTCGGACAGCGGAAATGTGGGAACACTAGCGGAAGATTACGGGCTGGAAAAAGTAGATCTACACCAGCAGGGCGAAGCAGGCGAAACGCCAGCTAATGATCCGCCAAGCGATATTCCAGATGGGGTAGAAGGCTTGTCAGCCGATGGCAAATCGACAACTCCACCCAATGTTCAAGCGATTTAGTTTATCAACAGCTTAGTTCAAGCTATATCGCCCAAG
The DNA here is from genome assembly GCA_905480475.1 of uncultured Pseudomonadales bacterium. Lineage (GTDB taxonomy): Bacteria > Pseudomonadota > Gammaproteobacteria > Pseudomonadales > UBA7434 > UBA7434. The sequence continues at coordinate 1,980 of CAJQQO010000333.1, forward strand.
CGACTCACTTTAAACAATCCAGCTTAAACTGGATTATCGCAATCAATAAAATGGCAATCGATTTGCCATTTTTGCGCTAGGGCCTCACCTAAAGCCTTGACTCCATAACGCTCAGTCGCATGATGCCCTGCCGCATAAAAATGCACGCCGGACTCTCTCGCCTCATGCACCGTGGGCTCTGAAGCCTCTCCAGTAATAAAAGCATCCACGCCCATCGCGATAGCCTGAGTTATTTCTGATTGCGCAGCGCCCGTGCACCAAGCGATGCGCTTAATCGGTTTATCGACATCAATATGCAAGGTTTCTCGCTGTAAACAAGCGCTAATATGGGCGGCTAAATCCGCTCCTGTGATCGCTTTTTCTAGCGTGGTGGTGCGTACCAAGGGCGGAATACCATTTGGCGAAGCATCGGCCAATAAAACCTTATCGGGCTGCCAGCCAAATTGCTTGGCTAGCTGAACGTTATTCCCAATCTCAGGGTGTAAATCCAGTGGCAGGTGATAGGCCAATAAACTGATATTGTTATTTAACAAACTTGCGATGCGGCGCTTTTTTATACCGACAATACGTGGATCTTCATTTTTCCAAAAATAACCATGATGAACCAGAATCGCATCAGCCTTGTAGTCAATTGCTGCGTCGATCAACTGCTGACTAGCCGTGACTCCGGTAACAATACGCTTAAGCTGCTCACCACCCTCAAGCTGTAATCCATTGGGGCAGTAATCGCTGATCTTATCGATCTGCAATAATTGATTGATATAGCTAACTAACTCCGTTAACAGCACCATATAAAAACCTCGTTATCGCTCTTTAACTCTCTATTAATGGAACATCGCTTGTGGCCCACTCGCTTGTAAAGCAAACGTTTGCGGCGCAGTTACTAGCATCTACACCCTACAGTTTTGCATTATTCATCGGCCTTGTATAACCTTATGGCTTACTTTAAGCATAAGCTTAGGACATGCATAGGTGCTTGCTTATCCTCAGCAAATCACCTTACAGCCCACGGGGGCATTGGCATTGAGTCAGAAATCGCTTTGGCGGCGCATTACCTCAACCTATGGCATGCCGATCCTTATCGGTTTATTGCTTGCTGTTGTGATTTTGCAGTATCTGGGTTTTAGCCCAGTTTCGTCGTTAATCAATACACTGGATGATCAGTATCATAAACATTTTAATAACGGCACAGATAGCTTCTCGGTAAAAACTTCAAACCAGCAAAATCATTCTTTATCAGCTGATACGCCGTTTGTTAGCAGCTACGCCAACGCGGTGGAGCTTGCCCTGCCCTCTGTGGTGAATATCTATACCAGCAAAATTGTTCAAACGCGCACCAACCCATTATTAAACGACCCTTTGTTTAACCGTTTTTTAAACCGTCAAGCGATTCGTCCGCAAGATAAAATACAACGTAGTTTAGGTTCGGGCGTTATTGTGAGTCCCGAGGGTTACGTGCTTACCAATAATCATGTTGTTAACGACGCCGATAGAATTCGTGTGCTACTAGCTGATGGTCGAGAACGCTTAGCAAAGATTATTGGCTATGACGCACCAACAGATTTAGCGGTTCTAAAAATTGAGCTTGATAATTTAACCGCCGCCAGCTTTGCCGATCCGGAGTCTGTGCGTATTGGCGATATTGTTTTGGCCATTGGCAACCCTTACGGCATTGGTCAAACGGTTACACAAGGTATTGTATCGGCGACAGGCCGCCACGGGTTGCAAATCAATACTTACGAAAAATATATTCAAACGGATGCGGCTATTAATAAGGGTAACTCGGGTGGCGCGCTAATCAATGCCTATGGCGAGTTAATCGGGATTAATAGCGGGTTATATTCAAGAACCGGTGGCTCAAATGGTATTGGTTTTGCAATACCGATGGATATTGCCAGTTATGTGTTAGAAAATATTATTAACCAAGGTGAAGTTGTTAGAGGTTGGTTAGGAATAACTGTCGAAGAAATCACCCCGCCGATTGCCGAAGCGTTTAATCTTAATGATGTGCGCGGACTAGTTCTAACTAATATTGCAAGCGACGGACCGGCCGAAAAAGCGGGTTTAAAAGTTGGCGATATCATTACCCATATCGGCGAGTCATCGATTGGCAATGGTAATGCCGGCATGCATCAAGTGGCGCAAACCAAACCCGGCACCAAGATTAATATCAGAGCAATTCGGAAGGGTTCCGCGCAAAGCTTTTTGGTGGAGATTGGTAGACGCCCTGAAGAAAGCAGCAGCTAATCGCACTTAAGATCAGTTAAAAAAACAGCGTGAATTTAGTCTTCCGGGTCTAGGGAGATTTCAAACTCCTTTGCATATCTTGGCCCCTTAACCGCGTCACCCGCAAACAAATTGCCAGCCGCAGCCAAATCCTCGGCACTGATATTGACGTCTGCAGCAGCGGCGTTCTCCTCGACATAGGCCGCATGTTTAGTGCCGGGAATTGGCACAATATTATCTTCTCCTTGCGCCAATAACCACGCCAGTGAAAACTGCCCCGGCGTGCAATTATTTCTCTGCGCCAAATGTTTTAACTGATCGACTAACTGCAAATTAGCCAGCAGATTATCGCCGGTAAATCGTGGCATAAAAGCGCGCATATCCATATCGCCATAATCGGTATCCGCTGAAACCGCACCGGTTAAAAAACCACGACCTAATGGACTAAACGGGACAAAACCAATACCGAGCTCTTTACACGCTGCTAATACTTTATTTTCCGGATCACGCGTCCAAAGCGAATATTCCGACTGCACCGCCGTCACCGGAAAAACCGCATGCGCTTTACGTAAGGTTTTGCTGGAGATCTCAGATAAGCCGATACAGCGTATTTTACCCTCTTCAACCAAGCGTGATAATTCGCCAACACTATCCTCAATAGGGATGTTGTGATCAAGCCGATGCAGGTAGTACAAGTCAATACAGTCGGTTTGTAAATTCGTTAAACTTTGCTCGCAGGTCTGCCTAATATTTGCCGGACTACAATCAACAAAGCGGCCGCCGTTTTCATCAATTTTAATACCGCATTTACTGGCCAGTACAAATTGATTTCTTTTCGACTTAAGTACTCGCCCAATAAGCTGCTCGTTGTGACCCATACCATAAGCGCTGGCAGTATCCAAAAAGCGATAACCGACATCCAGTGATTTATGTAAGGCCCGCTCGCACTCTTCAGGATCAGGCGCACCATAACCAAAGGACATATTCATACAACCCAGTCCAATCGCCGACACTTCTAACTCACCAAGTTTTCTTGTATGCACAATATTATTCCTATTAACTATATTTCAGATAGATGTAAGTGTTAATCAAGCATATCTTTATCCAGCCGCTGCATTGAGCGCCTTACATAATCGAGTCGCTGCTCAAGACTTTGAATTTTTCTATTGATGGCATCTTGCTCAGCCTGCTCTTTAGTGGCTTCATGCTCCTGCTGTAACAATGCAATTTTTTCTTTAAGCGTTTGTTTGCGCAATTCCAAAATCGCTTTTTTCTCTGCGGTTTCTGCTTTATCAAATATCAGGTCTTCCGGCATTTTACCGTCTGCGTTCGCCAAGTCATTGGCAAGACCGTTCGCGCTAGCCAAGCTTGGCGCCGCAATAACTTTACTGTTGGAATCGTAAACTCGCTGACTCATAAAGCTGGGCGAGACAATCTCAATACCGCTAGTATGCAGGGTTTTAATCATATTTTTACGTAAGCTTGATCGTACTGTTAATAGCTGCTTAACCTCTTCAAGAAAACCATTCACGCGATACACCACACTAAAGTCATCTAACGACTTAACATACACAAAGCCGTCAAGCAGACCGGTGGTGGCCGCAGCATCCAATAGCAACTGTTCGATTTTATCCAGATCATTGTCATAACCCAATGACACTTCGGCTGAAACAATAGTGCCCGATGATCGCACCACGGAAAAAGGATTAGAGACCAAATACAAATTGGGAATCGTCGTTAAGTCACGCTCCTGCGTTTGGATCTCGGTATGAAATAAACCACGCTCGGTCACCCGTCCAAATTGCTCGCCAACACGAATAAAATCACCGGCATTTAAATTATCAACACCGCGCAACATTAAACCCGCCATAGCGTTGGCGACAAAACTGGTTGAAGAAAAGGCCATCATCAAGGTAAGTAATAAACCGAGCAAAGCTAATAGCTGTTTACGCAACTCATCACCAATAGGCAGAGCCAACACAATGCCAACTAGAAACACCAAGCTAACAGCAATCATAATTAGCGATTGCTTAAAGTTATTTTGTTGTCGCTTATTCCGACGGCTAAAGTAGCGCGTCAGGTAAAGCATGATTAGCGAGCCAATTACTAACACTGCAAGCAATGGCAGTAACGGTAACACCCAGGATGTTAGCGCTTGAATAATTTCAGAATCCATAAGTAGTATCTATCTCGTTAGTTTTGCTTTAGTTGCTCTACAGTTTTTCTACCAGCATGATTTTTTGATGTGCGTGGCAAGGCATACGCTTGCGTATTGCTTGCCGATAGCCTAAATCTATTTGCCCGGCAACTACGCCTTCACCCTCTTCTATTTGCGCTTGGATTTCACCCCAAGGATCAACCACCATAGAATGACCAAAGGTTTCACGCCCATCGTCATGAACACCGCCCTGATTAGCGGCAATAATATAACAGTGATTTTCAATTGCTCGTGCTTGCAATAAGGTTTGCCAATGCGCTTTACCAGTTGCCGCAGTAAAGGCGCTGGGTAATGCAATAAAATCAACCTCACGCTGAAACATAATCCTAAATAACTCTGGAAACCGCAAGTCATAACAAATCGCCAAACCAAGCCGCCCAAAAGGTGTTGGGATTACAACAATACTTTCACCCGCAGCATAATAATCCGACTCACGATATTGTTTTTCTTGATGCTGTGGTGAAGCCAAATCACTTTCGCTCACCATAGCATCAAACAAATGTATCTTATCGTAACTGGCCTCAATCGCACCCTCGCTATTAAACACGATACAGCGTGCAAAGGGTTTTGGGGAGATGGCTTTATTGTTATCGGCCGCATTGCCGGAAACATCCTCGATGGATTGATCCATATAGGGGATCGAACCTGCTACCAACCAAAGTTGCTGTTGTTTTGCCAGCGCGGCTAAAGCGCCAATAGTAGCTTGTTGGTTTTTATATTGAATAGCGTTTTGAGCCTGTGAACGACTTCCTATACAGCTAAACATTTCCGGAAGAACAACTAACTCAGCGCCATTATTTTTTGCTTGTGCCAGCAGTGCTGCCGCTCGTGACATATTTGCAGCAGTATCCCCACCGCTTACCATTTGGATTGCTGCAACTTTGGTCATTCTGCTTGCCAAATTATTAAACCGTTAGATTTTAATTCGCACTACTATTATTCTTAACTTCCGGGTCGCTGAATTCGCTGTCCTCAGCTACACTGCCACTTTGCGCCTTAACGTTAGCAGATTTACCACTACCCTTATTATCAAATATTCGATCAAAACGTGCGTTCGGATTCGCTAAAGGACCTTCAATCACATAAACACCGCTTGAAAGCCTATCGAGTTCATTTTCAAAAACCTTACTGGCAATAAACACGCCGGCAGCCACGGGCAATCCACCGGCCAATGCAGCGATCCAAGGCAAGTTTGATGCAACCGGCAAGGTCGCTATAAGCTCGGCGTCAATAGTCGAGGCGTCAAGATCAACCTGCCCGGCAAGCGCAAATGCGCTAGAACTGGATTTAACGATAATAGGATTATCATTAAAATAAACCTTACCCGTATCCAAACTTAAGGTGCCGCTTAGCTTATCAAAACTTAGGCCTTCTTTTAGCAGGTCAGAAAAATTAAGCTGCATACGTCGAAGTACAGTATCGAGGTTGATAATACTAACCAGTTTTAATAAACCCTGCGCAGAACCAGAGGCTTTAAGAAATTGCCCATCGCTAATAATAAAACCTATATCACCGTCAAGCCGATTAAGTGCAATCGCATCCGGGCCACCCAGCCAGTTTAAGTCTATTTCAACTTGGGTATCTTTAGCTCGCAGCGGCGATGAAGGCTTTTCACTACTATCAAAATTTAAAATAAATTGTTCTAAAGATCGACTGCTTGCCCGAATCGATACGCTGCTTGCAAAGTCTCCGGCGTCATTCACCGCCCAAAGCAAACCCTCGTCAGGCTCTGAGCGCAAATCCATACCTACATAATTGGCATTAATATCATGAACTAGCACCGCCGTATCATTTGGGCTAATCAAAAAATGCCAGTTACCCATTGATTCATCACCAAGATATAACTGCTGAATATCAACCTTGGCCGCCATCAAATTTGACGGCAGAAAAACGGTATTGTTTAAATTGGAATCGTCTTTATTGAGCAAATCGGATTCGCTTAGGCGAAGATATTCCAAATCAATAATATAGCGTTCAGCTTCATCCATTTCACTGGAGACAATCGGCATACTATTGATTGTCTCCGCTTTGGAACCGCTAACGGCGACATCGGGTCTTAAACTTAAAGCAGATTCCGCCCCCGATACCGGCAAAGCAATTTCACCTTGCAACTGATCACTTTCAACCTCAAAACACCAGCGCTGCTCGACAAAGTCCGCATCAACGACTGCATTAGAAAACTCTTCATCAAATGCAATAAGATTATCCAAACGCAAGTCATGTACTTTTAAGGATGTTTGCTTGTCGTCTAGATTGCCGCCTGGATTCTCGGATAAATTACCGCTTGATGATTGACTACTAGCGACGTTTAAATCGGATTCAGCTAATAGGTATTTATCAAATACCTTTAGCCATTCGTTTAAGTTAAATTGTTTTAAATGGCCACTAATATTTAACGCGCTTGTATCTGTTTGCGCAAACACCGCATCAATCGCCGATGAATTTAGCCTTGCCAACTCTGAATCGATATAAACACTACCACCACTTAATGCAAACTGATTAAAGTTCAGATCAATAGCGGCACGATCAGCAATCGTCATTTGCATGGGCTGATTGACCGCACTCATCCGCCAATTTAAATTCAAAGCCGCTTTGGAGCTTGACGACTTATATAAAGCACCCGGTAACTGCAGCCCCACTCCTTGTAAATCACTGCTAGCCGATAAGTGAGTATTGGCATTGATATGATCGATACGAAAATTAAATTCGGTTTGACCGCTAGCAACAGCTAACACCGGTTGCTTTAACCAATGATAAAAACTTTTTATATCAGCGGTGGCCTTACCATCGACTCTGAAATTACTGCCACTTTGTTTTTCTGGATCAGCGGAAAAATCACCTAGCGTTAGTGCAATCGATTTACCCCATAAACTCCCCTGCAAATTTTTTGATACAAGACCTAGTTTGGATGAGTAAGCAATCGGGCCGACTAAATCCTTAACCGTTAAATCGATATTAGTCATGCTAAGCGAAGCCTTATCAACTCGGCCTACAAAATCTACTTGAGTGTCGGCACCCGCGTTAAACGGTACTTCCAATTGCAAGCGCGCACCGCTTACCGGACCTTTAGCTTTCCAGCCATCCAATAGGGAGAATTGTTTTTTAAGTGGGGAGTTTTGTAAGATCGATAACACTTTTCCTAAATCACCGGTGAGGTTCGCATCGACTTTAACCGATCGATTATCACCTGCGGTATGCACGGCAACATCTGTTTGCT
>CAJQQO010000334.1 GCA_905480475.1 uncultured Pseudomonadales bacterium
GGAGCAAGTAATGAGGATTCGTACTGCTTAGAGAGTACGAAAGGATACAGAGCAAAAAAGATTTCAGTTTCACTAACGCCGGTTGAGCCTTGCTGGGCTTCTCCAGGGGCCAAGGGGCAGCAAAGCTCAGCCGGTGATAGTAAATAAATTTACCTATCAATGCTGATGAGACCATTCTTAGATTATGTTGTGTAAACATACTATATGTACTTAAAAGCTAAATAGCTCGCGGTGGCCTAAGTGTTTACACAAAATGAAAGTTAGCTCATTTCTATATAGTTTCATATTAGAGCTCTTTTCAGAGCGACAAGTTTACTAACGCCGGTTGAGCCTTGCTGGGCTTCTCCAGGGGCCAAGGGGCAGCAAAGCTCAACCGGTGATAGTAGATAGAAATCAAAACGAACACTAGATCGATATGCGTATTTTATTGGCGCGTCGACAAGCGTTTGCATTCAATACGCATTAGCTTCTTTATTATTTGATTATCAATGATGTTGTCTGAAGGCTGATATATGGGAAAACGCAATGGCTGGGATTAAAATAATCGATTACTAGCAATTTGTGTTAGTTGGAAGCTGGAAATACTGATGTTTGCGGTTCATTCTATTAGCCTGATGAGCCCTTTATCAAAGACCTTATATATAGAAGGTATGTTGAGGTTGTCCGAGTTTGGTTTTATTTAGCAGCAGCGTGAAATGAAATGCGGTGTATATTGATTTAAATCTTAGTTTTCATCTGGCTGTCATGTAAAAGCGATATGTTGTCGTTGCTAGGGAATAGATCGGCATTTAAGCGCAAGCTTAATTTTGAAGGCTGATGTAAAGGTTGGGTGCTCATAATGGAATATGTCTTGGTGAGTAGAGCGATCAGTGGCTTACGGTGCAATGTGTTTGTTTTTGGCTTGCGTAAGAATTTGCCAATAAAATATGACCGTGACGGTTAATGCAACCCCGCTGAGCTTTTTTGTTAGTCTGACTTTGTGGTTGTAAGTGTTTGAAATTTATAGTTATATTGCTAGTTAATTGGCGTATTTAAGTTGGGAGTTGGAATGATATTGCCGTGGTTAAAAATCCCGCAAAAGTGGTTGCGCTGCATAGCCAAGATGTGTAGTATCCGTTCAAGTCCTAGGTTTAGCGGCCTCGCGACTAGCAATAAAAAAGATAATTTAAAAAAGTAAGTGTGAAAGTTTAATTAAATATTTAAATAAACTAACAAAAATGAACCTTTGGTTCGTTTCTTAATAATTAAAATTTTTTATATAAAAATTGGAGTTAACAATGATGATCAAGAAAAAATTAGGCGTATTAGCTGGAGCAGTTTTATTAGCTTCTTCTGCCCAAGCAGCATTTGATACCAATGCAGTTTTATACGCGTGGGATTCTGCTGATAACGATACATACTTCGTAGATTTAGGTGTTTCAGCTCAGGCTATAGTTGATGGGACTAATGTTAGTCTGGTTGATAGCGGTTTAGAGGCTTTCTTAGCGGCTAACGCTGGTTCGCAGTGGACTATCATTGGTTCTATTAATGACACTGATTTAGTTGGTGGCCCTCCAGCTGCTGGTCAGTCTTTAGCGAACAGTGGTGTTGTTAGTACGTCATTATCAGGTTCAGCTGTTGGTACTGACGGTACTACTAATGATCAGCAACGTATTATCATGAATGACTGGTTAGCTGACATTGAAGCTGCTTCTGGTGGTTCAAGTAGTTTCGGTGTTGCGGGTACTGATCCTGTGGCTTCAGGGGCTGCACGTAATGGCGGCTTTTTAAATGATAGCTTAATCGCTGTTGGTGGTACTTCTGGTATCTACTATAGCCAAGCAAACCCTGCTGACGGAACAACTTTCGCTGATGCTAACGTTGTAACTCAAGTTGGTGTTGGTGGAGTAAATACAACTGCTTCGGCTTCTGCGTTTGGTGAGATTGAAGTGACAGCTGTACCTGTACCTGCAGCGGCATGGTTGTTTGGTTCGGCTCTTGCTGGTTTGACTGTTATCCGTCGTCGCAAGTAGTCAAAAGATATATCCGTTCATCTAGCAATTGTACTTATTGCGATTGCTAGATGTAGGGCAATAAAAATACGAAAATTATTTGTTAATAATATGAGGTTATTATCATGAAATTGAAAACTTTATTAGTAGCAACTGCTGCTGTTGTATTCGCTGGAAACGTTGCGGCACAAGCAACTTCTGGTTCTTCACTTAACGAATCTGGTGGCGGTTCTTATATTGGTGCGCTACCTGTTGGTATCGTTGCTAACCCTGCTCTTCGTGATGCGCTTCAAGCACTTCAGTTAGACGCAGCATGTGTTGGTAATGACAGCAAAACTTGTATGCCTTCTATCAGCACTGTTGAGCTTTCTTCATTGCTTCAAGGTGGTTTTGGTCAAGAATGGGGCACTTACGGCGTATCAGCATTTGGTACTGGCGCGGTTGCTTCTGCTGCAGTATGTGGCACGATCGCTTCTGATGAGGCTACTCGTGTAGGTGCTCGTCATATCGGTATTGGTTGTACTACTGCTAACCCAGAAGGTGGTTTTAACGGTGTTGCGGCTCTTTTAGGTCTGCCTCAAGCAAGTACAGTTAACTGCTTGACTGGTGCTGAAGGCGCTGGTGCTGCTGCGATTGGTTTTGCTACTGCTGATTCGGCTGACGCGTCTTATCGTTTTGTTAAATTATATGGTGAGTCTCCTGACTTAGCTAACTTTATCGCTGGTAACTATGCAATGTTTGCTGACGTTCATGGCGGTAGCTTAACTGGTGCTACTACTGCACAGCCATTTGGTACAACTGGCGCAGTTGCTTCTGCTAGCAACCCACCAATGCATCAATCAGCTGGTAGTAATACGCTAAGTAATGAGTGTGCTGCTGGTCGCTTACGTAGTAATGCTGCTACAGGTGACTTAGCTAACTAAGTTGCACTTTTATATGCCGATTTAAAACGGTATGTAAGACAAAAAAAAGCTGATCTTCGGATCAGCTTTTTTTTGTCTGCGATTTATGAGAAATAGGTTTAGTACCTCTATGCAGGTTTTTTTTGTATCCGGAATTGCTATGCTTTATAGAGCAGCTTGTACTGTGATTTTATTTGGACGAAAAGATCAGCTGCCAAGTATTATCGGTTCTTGATTGTTCTAGTCTAAAGTTACCCAGTTGATCGTAGCTGGTGGAAAATTTATTAGAACCTGACGTTTTGTCTTTACTGATTTTCAGTTTGTGAATGCCAAACGTGAGCTTCTGATTCAAATTTCCAGTTGCCTTAGTACCGTTCGCAAGCAGGCTATGCAGGCGCATATTGAATGCCGAAGGTTCGCCGGTAAAGGATATAAGGCTGCCATTAGCGCTAATATCATAGATATTATTCTCGAGAATTAAATTTGCTCGATGAATTTTTGATTGATGGATTTCCTGGTGCGTCATTGGCGCCTTGGGCTTGTTTGCTTCAGTAGTGGCAAGTCCGTAGTTAAGTAAATTAGTGGCGCCGAACTCTTCGCCAATTTTATAATGGTTGGCAATAGCAAAAACCTGCCATACCACCTTATCGGGAGACTTGCTGGATTCAATAAATTTCGAAACTTCGTCGTTGCTGACGGTGACTTGCTTGCGAATTTTAACAATATCGCTTAAATTCAAATCATTAATTTCTTCGTTCTTATCTTCAACTGAAAGGTCTAATAGCAAAGATTTTTTGCGAGGTGACTTACCACCGGGATCATATATCACTAGTACCAAATCACCTGTGCCGTTACCTTTGACCGCATTATTTTCGCTATCTGTTTGGCCAAATCCGTCGGTAGATACAGCGATACTCTCGCTGCTTGCGGTAGGCAGCTCTTGTGAGTCTGACGTGTTAGATTCAGCGATCTCTTCGGCCGCACATGAGCTAACAAATGCCGTAAGTGCCATTGCCGGAAGTGTGCGAGAAATGTGTTCTCGTGCTTTCAAAATTTTCATATTTTCACGGTGTTTTATTAATTTGGATTATTTTATCTTTAAAATTCAATGATTTGAAATTTTGAGTAATGTAGTAGATTATAGCATTGCAATATGGCTTCATTGCTTAAAATATTACGCTTTGAAGGAAAGCTAAGCTTATACTTACGTTTAGTTATTTCACAATGTGGTTTGTCAGTATATGTAGCTTGTCCATAAACAAAAACCTTCAATCTAATGAGTTACTCGGGCGATAATCGGCTAGGTAAGATGGTAAATAAAATAGATCCAATAGAGTCCTTTCGACCCGATCCTGATGCTAAATGCTTATGCGGTAAAAAGCGGCGTTTTGCTGATTGCTGCGGTTCAAGCAGCGCTGATCGGGCATTACCTTATGGCCTAATTTTAAAGAAAAAGTTCCTACCGGATGAAGCCTCTAATAAGCTGCTGAACTATATTGAGACGCAGGGTAGTGCCAGTGACTTGGCGATATTTGCTGGGGCCGGAAAAGAGTCTCAAGAGCAATTAACAACGGTGGTTAACAGCGACAGAGTCACTTCCAGAATCGAGTTAGGTGATCGGCAAGCAACCATAAATAAGTGGGTCGCAGATGTTTTTCATAAGTTTGTTGCCAAGCGCGTGGGTAAGAAAATACGTAGTTTCACCCCCCCTGACCTAATGCGTTATACGGAAGGCGGCTACTACAAGCCGCATTCAGACTCAGAAATATTTGATCCGGCTAAGGGAATATGGAAAAAGGTTTTAGATAGGGACTATAGTTTATTGCTTTATCTAAATGATGATTTTGAAGGCGGTGCAGTTCGATTTGAGCATTTTAATTACACCTACCAACCTCAAAAAGGCGATCTTTTAGTTTTTCCATCGGACCACTTATATCTGCATGAAGCTTTGCTTGTTACTGCGGGTGTTAGGTATGTTATTGTCAGTTGGGCAAATGTCAAATAGTCAAAATATGATGCTAAAAAAATAGTTAAAACCAATAATGCAATGGAACTTGGCGGAAATCGAGCCCCAGATATTGATGGTAGAGGAATCTATTCAAAATCATTTATTTCCAACGTACAAAGATAATAAGCATGTATTGTTTTTGAGGTATAAACAGTTTTTCCCCGAACAGTTTGATTATATTTTTACTGACTTTGAGACTTTTTAATATTAAGGTTGGCAAAAAGAAACGAGCAAGCTTAAAGTTAGCTAACTCGTTTAATCGGAATAAACATAAATCTTCAAAAATGTAAGCCTTTAAATAGTATGACAAGGAATTTATTCACGGATTACATTGCTATCGAGGTAAAGTGGGTCGCTGGAAAGATTTATTAGTTGCTGATGCTCATGCGCAACTAAACTTGCTACTCAAAGATGAGTTGTGTGATTGAGGATTTGACGAACAGTAGTTTTTATATTTTTTATCTTGGATAAAGTTAGTGAAATTAATACCTTTAAGAAAGCAGTTTTTTTCAACAATTATTCTTTTGTTGTTCACTCTATTGGCCGCTTGTCAAAAAGAATTAGACAGCTCATCTGATGATTTTACCGCTGTAAATACTTCTAACGCTGCCAATACGGCGACAGTCACAGTTGAACTAAGCCGTGAACAAATCTTTACTAAAGAGGCTATTCAAGACTTTACTCTGTTGGATCATAAGGGCAAATCACATCAGTTGTTTAACTACAGTGACGCTCGTGCAATCGTTATTATGATTCAAGGTAATGGTTGCCCGGTGGTTAGAAATTCATTAACAGACTTTTCTGATCTTACTGAGCGGTATAAAAAAAGTAATATTCAGTTTTTTATGCTGAACTCTAATTTGCAGGATGATCGGGATGCCGTAGCTAAAGAGGCAGAAGCATGGGACATCACTGTGCCTGTATTGATTGATGAGTATCAAATTGTGGGCCGAGACTTGGGGCTAAGTCGCACAGCGGAGATATTGATTATTGATCCGCGTGAGCGTCAGATCGTTTATCGCGGGCCCCTTCATGATCGTGTTTCCTACGAGCGCCAGTCCAATAAACCCGATGTACATTACACGCAGTTAGCATTGGATGCATTGCTAGCTGGCAACCCTATTCCAAAAGCGCTTGCCCCAGTGAAAGGTTGCTTGATTAATTTCCCTAAATTTGAAAAAAATGTTT
>CAJQQO010000335.1 GCA_905480475.1 uncultured Pseudomonadales bacterium
AGCGAGAATTACGCTGGCATCGATCCAATGGCCAAGCATAGCGGTAAGAGCACAGGCTGCGATTAACACATAAATAAGTACATTATGGAATTGCGAGAAAAATCGCAGTAATAAACCGCGCGTCCTAGTGTCTGGTAGACGATTAGGCCCGTAGCTACCAAGGCGACGAGCGGCCTCTTCTGCCGATAGACCATTTGACTTTGTTTTTAGTGATTCAAGAATTGAATCGGTGTTGATGGTATGCCAATCTTTTGATATTTGAGGCTGCTTTTCTGATTGCTCACTCTGGTCGCTGAATCCTCCAAGAGCTAGAAGAAGATGCTTAAATCGTTTCATAACAGCTTCCAACACTTCCCTTCTCTAGGTTTATTGTCAGGTTTTATGACTACAGTTTTATGACTACGGTTTTAGGACTAGGTTTTATATTCTGCAAACAGAATTGCAACGCCATCTCTTAAGCGATACCTTTTATGAGCTTAGATAATTTCTTGTCATACTAAAGGTGCCATAACTAGAGACGCCATCTATTTATTAAAAAGAAAAGCCGTTAATAAATACAAAAGGACTTTAGACTACGAGCAGTAGCCTGCATATAAATGCTAAATCGATTATAAAGTGGCATTTTCTCTACCACCGTATTCTTTAAGATTCATATCAAACATCAATATACGAACAATCGCTTTGACCCTAGTCAATTCCCTGAACCATTATTTTTATATTAAGGTTTTTCTCGGTTTTTAAAACCGGTTTTAAAACTCGGTCATTAAATTAATATTTAATCATAAACTACGGATCGAGAGATGCAGTCCCATCCTAGCAATTGACCCATATCAACGGCCATCGCAAACACATTCGCTAGCATAGGCAATTTAACAAATCGTTTTAGACACTATTTTGTTCCGACGAGGCATTAATATGTCAACAACTACTCTCTCGACAGCGACGTTTCCAGATAAAACCGCAGACTCTGATATTTTAAACCCAGAACAATTAACAAAGATTGACGCATGGTGGCGCGCTGCTAACTATCTATCTGTCGGCCAGATATACCTGCTCGACAATCCTTTATTGCGACAGCCGCTTAAAAAAGAACATATCAAACCACGGCTATTGGGACACTGGGGAACTACGCCGGGGCTGAATTTTATCTATGCCCACTGTAATCGTATTATCTGCGCCCACGATTTAAATATGATTTACCTTGCCGGGCCGGGGCACGGCGGGCCGGGTCTCGTGGCTAATACTTGGCTGGAGGGAAGCTACAGCGAATTCTATCCGGACATTACTACCGATGCCGACGGCATGAAAAAGCTATTTAAACAGTTCTCTTTTCCCGGTGGCATCGGCAGTCATGTTACCGCCGAAACGCCGGGTTCCATTCATGAAGGTGGCGAGCTCGGTTACGTTCTTGCGCATGCTTACGGTGCCGCTTTCGATAATCCGGATTTACTGGTCTGCTGTGTGGTCGGTGACGGCGAAGCTGAAACTGGCCCGCTGGCCACCGCTTGGCATTCCAACAAGTTTCTCAATCCGGCGCGCGATGGTGCAGTGTTACCCATACTGCATCTCAACGGTTATAAAATTGCTAACCCCACGCTGCTGGCACGGATTGGAAATAAGGAACTCGAAAGTTTGTTTATCGGTTACGGTTACAAACCTTATTTTGTTGAGGGTTCGGAGCCGCTGGAGATGCATCAGAAAATGGCGGCAACACTCGATACGATTGTCGCCGAGATCAAAACGATTCAAAGTAATGCTCGCGCTAATGATAAAAATAATCTGCAACGGCCTATGTGGCCGATGATTATTTTGCGTAGTCCAAAAGGTTGGACCGGCCCAAAGGAAGTTGACGGTAAAAAAAGCGAAGATTACTGGCGCTCACATCAAGTGCCGTTCTCCGATATGGTCGATAATCCCAAGCACTTAACATTGCTAGAAACCTGGTTAAGCAGTTACCGACCTAAAGAGTTATTCGATGACTCCGGTTATCTCAACAAAGAACTTCGCGAACTGGCACCACCGAGATCGCGGCGTATGGGCAGCAACCCTCACGCGAATGGTGGCCAATTGCTAAAGGATCTGAAACTACCGGACTTTCGCGATTACGCAGTAGAGGTTAGCAAACCCGGACAAAGCCTTGCCGAATCAATTCGGATAATGGGACAGTTTCTGCGTGATGTGATGAAGCACAATAAGGAAAACCGAAATTTTCGTGTTATCGGCCCGGACGAAACAGCCTCCAATCGACTGGACGCCTTATTTGAATTCACTGATCGCGTATGGATGGCAGAGAGACTGCCGGAGGACGAGCACTTAGCTGTTGACGGCAGAGTGATGGAAATCTTGTCTGAACATACTTGTCAGGGCTGGCTAGAAGGCTATCTGCTAACCGGCAGGCACGGTCTATTTTCCTGTTACGAAGCTTTTATTCATATTATTGATTCCATGTTTAACCAGTATGCAAAGTGGATAAAGATTAGCAAGGAGGTGCCATGGAGACGTCCTATTGCATCGCTTAATTATTTACTCACATCCCATGTATGGCGTCAGGATCACAACGGTTTTTCGCATCAAGATCCGGGCTTTATCGATCTGGTTGTGAATAAAAAAGCCAGCATTATTCGCGTGTTCCTTGCGCCGGACGCCAACACGCTACTGTACATTAGCGATAAGTGCTTACGCAGCCGCGATTTTATCAATGTCATTATCGCAGGCAAACAACCGCAGCTACAGTGGTTGGATATGGATGCGGCCGCCAAACATTGCAGTGCGGGCATTGGTATCTGGCCATGGGCCAGCAATGATCAGGACAGTGATCCCGATGTGGTGATGGCCTGCGCCGGTGACGTGCCAACGTTGGAGGTACTGGCTGCTGTGGACTTACTACGCCAGCATCTGCCGCAACTCAAAATAAGAGTGGTTAATGTGGTGGATCTGATGACACTGCAACCTAGAGATCAACACCCTCACGGTTTGACCGATAAAGACTTTGATAGTTTGTTTACTACTGATAAGCCGATTATCTTCGCCTTCCACGGTTACCCTTACCTTATCCATCGACTCTGCTATCGTCGTAACAATCACAGCAATTTGCATGTCCGCGGTTATAAGGAAGAAGGAACCACCACCACACCATTTGATATGGCGGTATTAAATGATCTGGACCGGTTTCACTTAGTCAGTGATGTTATCGATCGAGTGCCATCGCTGGGTTATAGAGCTGCGCATCTAAAACAACTCGTACGCGACAAACTAATTGAGCACAAAAACTATATTAGGCAGCACGGGCAAGATATGCCAGAGATTCGTAACTGGAAGTGGAGTCATTAAAAACTATCCAGCGTGCTTTGCAGCCGGTAGCGATTATTAACCAGAATTTTAACTGCGTTTAATTAGCGGCTTAGAATTAGCAACATTCAATTAGCGACTTAGAATTAACAAGGTAGAATGGAAATTAGAATTGACAATACTGGTGATTAACAGCGGCAGTTCTTCGATTAAGCTCGCGCTATTTGCAGAGCCATTGCTACAGCGCCAGCTAGATATTCGAATTGATAATATTGGTACATTGAACGCAGAGCTTCGTCTGAAAAATAATACTTATAGTATTTCCGCTGCTGATCATAATCAGGCGCTGGTATTAATTTTTGACAGGCTTGCTAATTATTGCTCCGATTCGGGACACTCACTTACCGACATTACTGCTGTTGGACATCGCGTTGTACACGGAGGAGAGCAGCTGGTCGACCCCACAGTGATTAACGATGATATTGAAAATACTATCGAATCTGTAAACCATCTTGCACCGTTGCACAACTCTGTTAGTTTGGAAGCTATTCGGGCAGCCCGAAAGCTGCTTCAACACTGTCCTCACGTAGCGATCTTTGATACCGGGTTTCACGCAAGCTTACCCGCTCATGCAAAGTATTACGCTCTGTCTGAAGCGCTAACTTCATCCAACAATCATTTACACCGGTTTGGCTTCCATGGGATCAGTCACCAATATGTATCACAGGCCGTGGCTAAATCATTGGATATACCTATAGAAAAATTGCGTATTATTTCTTGCCATCTTGGCAATGGCTGCAGTATGGCAGCGGTTGAAAATGGCCGTAGCGTAGAAACCAGTATGGGCATGACGCCTATGGAAGGACTCGTTATGGGTACTCGCGCAGGTGACTTGGATCCAGGCCTGATACTTCAGCTATTACGAGACAAGAAGCACTCTATCGATGAGGTCGACACGCTGCTCAATCACAGCTCAGGTTTACTCGGTTTGACCGGCAGCAGCGATATGCGCGAGATTGAACAGCGGGCAGCCAATGGCGATAAACGCTGTCTTCAAGCGATTCAAATCTTCACGCATCGTGCGCGAAAATATATAGGTGCTTATGCCGCTGCGATGGGCGGTGTCGACGCCATTGCTTTTACCGGTGGTATTGGCGAAAACAGCGCATTGATCCGGCAGCATATTGCGCAGCGATTTGATTTTCTTGGTGCGGCACTGAATGAAGATCTCAATAATGATGCCATAGTCACTACAAAATCAGCTATCGCAGAAATCTCTAATGCTAGCAGCGTGGTCAAGTTATTTGTTATAGCGGCTGATGAGGAGGTCGCCATAGCTGATTCGGTTAATCAAAAACTAAAAGCTAATGAGAGCGAGGGTTTAAAAAAAGTAAAAATCCACGTTCTAAGAACGTGGATTTGATTTCACCCTAAAAGGGCGTACTAAGGTCAGCCTTCAAATTAAAATATCAATTAAAGTTAAGCTTTCACCCAGTTAACACTACGGCTTGCATGATTTTTCCATTTTAAAGAAACAAACACATCGATTTACTTGTTAGCGTCGTTCAAATTCTAACGCCTTGATTTTTTTAAGGAAAAGGGCACCTTAATAGCAAGCAACCCATAGGCTAGGTATGAAAGCCTTAAAAACACGATATGATTAGTTAGACACAAGTTTTTGGAGAATTAAAGAATAAGACCTTATGGAATATTTATCACGAACGTGAATATATCTAGCTTTTATGACTATTAATTGACATTTTTATGCCGTGCGGGACTTATTTGTTGATTTTAAGCAATCTAACTGCTATTTTTTACCGTACGGTATTATTATTAGGTGATAAAATGAACAAAAGCCCCGCCCACTATGGCTGCGTGAATTCAGCCGATGCGCTTGGTCAATTAGTCCGCGCCCATCGCAAATCACGGCACCTGACGCTGGAGACAGTATCAGGACTAGGCAACCTGAGTACCCGGTTTCTATCGGAATTTGAACGCGGCAAAGAAACAGCCGAAATAGGTAAAGTGTTGAAAGCACTACGCACACTCGGCTTAGAAGTTATCGTCCAGCCTCGAAGTGGTACCCCGCTCTACTCCACCACCATAAAAAAGGAAACGCAAAATGATTGATCTCAATGCACTCAATGTGTGGAGTGATCAAAAACTTGTTGGCCACATGTGGCGTAATAGTATTGGCTATATTGGCTTTCGATATGAATCACAGTGGCTATCACAAGGCGGCTTTTCCATTTCGCATACTCTACCACTCAACAGTGATGATTTTACAGCTGAGGAAGGCATCGCCCATCGCTTCTTTGCTAACTTGCTACCAGAGGGTGGCGTACGTGAGCATATAGTCCGTGACCTAAAGATATCGAATACTGACTTCGACTTATTGCGTGCTATCGGCGGGGAATGCGCGGGTGCTTTATCTATTTTACCAACAGAACAACAACCATCTAAGCAGGCGAGCTATCACCCGATAAGCGACAAAGAATTAGCGAACCTAGTCGCTCGACGTGGCCAAGTATATAATTGGAGTACCAATGAACGCCCCCGACTATCACTGGCTGGCGCCCAAGACAAATGTCCAATACTAATTCGCAACGGAGATTATTTTCTCCCTCAGCAAGAATCACCTTCTAGCCATATCTTAAAGTTCGAACTCGCAAACTATAGACACTTACCAGCCTACGAAACGTTCACCACACAATTAGCAAAAGCTATCGGCTTACCTGTTATCGATATCGAACTGCGCATAATAGACAAAATACGCTATGCATTGATCGCCCGTTATGATCGGCTTTGGCGTGACAACGAAACCGTACAAAGGCTGCACCAGGAAGACTTTTGCCAAGCGCTCGGTTATGGACATGAACGAAAATATCAAGAAAATGGCGGGCCGACGTTTGCACAGTGCTATCAACTAGTTCGGGATGTTTCCAGCGATCCTGCCAATGATCTTCAACACTTGTTGCGTTGGCAAATATTCAATGTACTCGCAGGGAATTCCGATGGCCATGCAAAAAACTTATCGCTGCTTTATCTTGCCAATGGCGAGATCCGATTGACACCTTTCTATGACTTAGTTTGTACGCGCGCCATCGAGCGCATTGATTATAATCTCGCCTTTGCCTTAGGCGATGAGAGGAATCCATCTATGGTTACCCAAAGACATTGGGAGTTAATGGCTGAGCAATGTGATATCCAAGCAAAATTTCTTATTAATCAAGTGAAAGACACCGCAACAAAGTTGCTGGAGAATCTTGCCGAAACGAAAGCAGAATTTGAATCCCAGTTCGGCGACTACCCTGCACTACAACGTATTGAGCAGATCGTAACTAAACAATGTCGACGTGCAATTAGTAAGTAAAGCACTCCGCTCTGAAAAAATGAAGCCGCTCATCTTAGTCATAATTTCAACTGTATCGCAGGGCTAGCTTTGTGTGGAATTGATCCTTATAGTAAACCAGAAACTGTTGGAATTTTATAAACCCAACAATGTCGATCTATTTTGTTTGGCATATCTAGCCAATAAAACCCATCATCTGGAACGTTAGGACAGCGGGTTTAAACTTCAGCTGTATACCTACCTTCCCAATAGATAAAAATTAATTACCTGTGACGCGTATTGAATATGCGTGTGTATTGTAAATACCCCGTTATTAACACAACCCTAACGTAGAAAGTTAAGCCGCATTTGAATATTCAATCGGCGTCATATCATTAAGGCCATCATCGACGCATCCATACCGCCGTATTTCACTCGCCATTTATAAAACGTGTTGTTGCCAATATTGTGCTCGCGGCAAAGCTCTGGAACCGACACGCCGACTTGGGACTGTGTGAGGATCGCGACAACTTGGCTATCACTGTGTTTGGATCGTTTGATGCAGAACTTCCTTCAAAATAGCATGAGAAAATTCTACTTTTAACGCCAGTGGCTTTTAGGGGGGATTACCCTGCGAACTTACTTACAAACTGAATACGCGGGATTTAACGTCGAGCTTTGGGGAGATCCTGCGGGCAATCAACGTGCGCAAACTGACGAACGCTCTGCGATGGAAGTACTACAAAGTGTGCTGCTTGATGTGCGCTGTCAGGCAGCACCGAGTAACAATCTTACCGAGCGGCTGGAAGCCGTTAAGTCTGTATTGAATCGCGCTATTGATGGTGAGTCCGGTTTGATTATTTCGCCACGCTGCGGACATTTGCGTAAAGCATTGTCGGGTGGGTATCACTATAAAACCGTGCGTTCAGCAAATGGCGCTCGTACACTTGAAACGCCAGAAAAAAATACCTACTCACACGTTGCTGATGCCCTTCAGTATTGTTTGAGTGGCGGTGGTGAGTATCAGCATGTTTTGTATCACCGGCAGCATCAGCAACTAGTATACAGGACAAACAATATCTGCATTGAGGACTATGATTTTTTTGAAGGTTAAATAGCGATGCTATTTTTTATCTTTAAACAGGTCTGAAAGTGCGTTTTTCTGAGAGAGTTTATTCACATTTAACCCCTCATCAAGCTGAAGCAATCGATTCTTGGCCGAAGAATGCGAAGTTGCATTAGTTTGTGGCACTTGATGCCCTGTAAGCTTAGCCTTTAAACCTTCGCTCTCATTTCTCAGCGAATTATTAGTAGTTAAAAGCTTTTTAACTCCATCTCTATAAACTGCAATCAACGCCCTTTGAATTTTATCTGCCAAATCAGCTTCATCAATGAAATATGATGGATTATGCCTCTTAGAAACCAGCTCTTTAAATCCCTTCAATCTTTTAACTTTTAAATTATAATTTTCGTCCATAGGGTTATCGCTATATTCGGGCGAACAACCTTCAGACTGTTTAAAATATGCAAGAATAGACTTCTGTGCCGAAATGGCTCTTTGATATTCCCATAACGTGATACTAGCTGATTCACTCGAAGTAAACTCAGGCATAATCGATCCATATCGATTGCCAATTATCAGGATTATAAAATCACTCTGTTTTATGCAATTCAAAATTTCGTTTTTGGACGAACCGCTTGAAGCTGGCTGAACATCTAAAGCATTAACGTTCAGGCCATTCTCCCTAAGAATCTCAGCTACTGCTGCCCGCTCAGGTTTAAGATCAAGAAAAGTTGAGCTGATGAACGCCGATGGATGAGAGGTATGTATGTTAATCTTCAAACTTAAAGCTCCCCAAGAGAACGTATTGGAACTGTTAACAATCCATCAATATCAATTTTTTGACCCAGGATTTCCTTTATGGTCAAATCAGGGAGCTTATCAACAGTATAAGATTCAACCAAATCAAAATCAGGCGAAAACTCTAGCCCAAGATCAAAACTTAAAACAGTATGAATTACTAGAATCCGATCTACAAGAAGGTGAAAAAAATTACGCAAGCCAACCCCACCGTTAATCCCATCCTTTGTATAATCTCGCTCAAATGTGACTCCGCTTAACTGACTCTCTATTAATTTAAATCTATACGAGATGGCCACTAGGCTTTCTTTTGTAAGCTCTTTATCACCCAATCGCTCAATCATCTGTATGACGTTCCTCACCTCTGAAAAAACCAATGCTGCTATATTTTGGTCTGTACTGTAGTCACCTGATTTTGCATTTGGGTATAACGCTCTATGCAGCCGTCTTATATCAAAAACACGCACCAAATCCCCGATAACCATAATTTCAATATATTTCTCGAATTCCTCGATGTGCTTATAATAGTTTGAGAAAAGATTCTGCGAATTCGTTATCCGAATTTGTTCTGTAGTTTGCGCCGAGCGATGCGCCGCCGCGTATAACGCAACAATAGGAATTATCAGCGCCAAAATCCCTAAAGGCATTTTGTATTCGGCAAGAAAAAAATTAAAGCAAGACGCGCTGCCACATAAATAATGGCTAGAGTGAAATTTAATAATTAGACCAACCAGAAAAGACACAGCTATTAGAATAAGAACTGTCCACCAAATAATTGGCAGTTTAATAAAACTGGTATTTGGATTAAACCAAGCTTCCTTCACACTTTGCTCCCTATTCTATCTAACTAAAGCTCCCTTTTGCCGAGCCTAACGTGTTGTCCTTCTGACATTCGGGTCTCGAGGCACATAGCCTTGTCCGTAAGTCACCTTTTCGCAGCCCAGACATGTCCATATGTCTCTACCATGGCTACGCCCCTGCAATCGGACCAAGTTACTATCCACATCCCAACATCGCTGACAGAATGGCCCAGCGCTTTTAACTGCGTCGCCTGCAAGGTCATCTTCATACAGCCAGTACAAACTCCCATCAAATTTTAGTGAGCTAGCGACATCTTTTTTAGCCTGCAGGTTTTGAATTTCTTGCTTCAAGCTTTGATTCTCATCCCTAAGTTCAAACCATGCTTCTCGCAATTTTAGAATATGCTCCTTAGCTTCATGCCTATCCCCACGCTCAATCATTGCAGCGATTTCCTTATAACTTGCTAACCTATCTGACATTGCATATGTCCTCGATTATAGAATCTACCTTTAATATACATCTCAACTTAATGGGGGCAGCACTGTACAATTCAACACTATACGTGAAAACTCATTGCATGCACCTATCGCACGTTAGCGATTTTGTGCGTGTGGTTTAGGCATAAAGGATATAGCGACGCAGTTTTGCCCCCACCCCCCTTAATAATTGAATAACAAAAAGACCACCCCGCACCCCGTCATGCTAGTGACGCGAAGTTATACAGAAAAAAGAAAGGATGGACGGCAACGCTTTTAGAATGCGTTTGTACACCAAAGTTGTACACCAAAAAGAATTGGGGATATAAAGCGCGGTTTATCAGGATGTTACAAATCGAAATGGCGGACCGGACGGGATTGATAAAAAAAGCCTAGGGGCTTTTTTTACCGCTTCGCGGCACCCGGCATAGCCGTGCGTCCAAATTGCTTTCGCAATTTGTCGAACCGTGCGGGTTCTCGAACTTTCTACTTCGTAGATAATCTGGAGCTAGAGTGAAGATTTGTCGATGGATGGCGGACCGGACGTCCTCCTAAGACAAACTATAAGCTCCTGATATTATTATAAATTTAAACTTAATTTGTGAATTTATAATTTCAGTCCCATCAATCGTTCCATCAATTGTATTTGTAAAATTCACATTCCGCTACGCGGGCTAAAGCAAGCCAATCTCTGATTACTATGACCTCAATCTACGTATTTGTACAAAGTTCTTCCGCCTAGAGACCGCCCTTGCCACCTACTTTGGCTTAGCTTCTATCGACTCAATTTTCTGCCAAATTGCTTCTGCTTCCGCGGTTAGATTGGAGTACCCCATAATGTCGCCTTTACGCTGCAAGTGCATCCCTCGCTCTAGCAAAATATCGTAGCTTTTTCGGAGTTTTTTGGTGGGGTAAGATTTGAATATGGAAAACATAAAGTGGCTCGGTCGGTTGATAGGCTATTGGCGATTATACTCGGCCTAACAAAAACGGATCACACCCCCAAGATAACACCCCTTATTTATCCATTGCCTGCACGGCAGTACCTCATAAAGCATGTACGAGCCGATTAATTAGCGCGATTAGCGGAAAAGTAGTGCTACGGTACTGGGTAAGAAAACGTCGCTGGAATATCTCTGGCGTCAGGCCATAGAGCATACTGCTTTTGCTGAATGACGGTGAAGTCCTAGCATCAACTTAACGTTAGAAAATTTGAGCGTAGAAATAAAAACGACTCCCGAAGCAGGCGCTGTTGGTACTGAATAGCCTATTAGTTGTGATTTCTAAATAAAACCGGAGGAAAAAAAAGCACCCGAAGGTGCATAAGGAGTGAATTCGAAGGAACGATGAACCGTCGAACACTATAGCTTTAGCAATAGTCATGCCAGTTGCAAAATGCGAAATGGGCATTGAAAACCGGATAATTTAGGCTAGATTTTGTGGGGCTGTAGATACACAAAGATGGCCCCGCAGAAGACGCCGTCCAGCCCCCCGTAGACGCCCTTTAAAGCATACTTTACCGACATAATTAGCGCGATTAGCTGAAAAGTAGTGCTAGGGTATTGGGTCAGAAAACGTTGCTGGAATACCTATAACTTAAGGCTTTAGAGCATCCTGCTTTTTCTGACCGATAGTGAATTTCTAGTCTCAACTAAACGGTAATGAGTTCAAGCGTAGAAACAAAAACGACAGTCTTTAATCGCAAAATCGCCACTTAGTTCAGCCCGTAAAACTTCCAGCCCCCTTTGGCGATGCAAAAATCAAGCTATTATTTAAATCAGCAAGTAAATTTATTGATTTAACTGAGCCATAACTACATTCCACGCGTAACAATTAATGAAACAGTGTCCTTTTATTGTCAGTATTGAGAGGTAAAGCAATGAGACGTACAAAGCATACCAGCGGAAAGATAGAAAAAATTGAAGCGCTACTGGATCGTGCAGAGCAAGATGTAAGTCGACGTGAGGCAGAGGGTCTGTCGGTGGACAAGCCACAAGGCGATATAGCCGATTATATGGAAGAACTATATGCGTTGTATCTGCAAAAAAAGGACTAGCATAAGAAACACAAACTGAGCGTCGATAACGTAATCACGATGGCTTCAAGCGCCTAATCACATACTCTAAAACACGATTAAAGCATGCGGTACAGAGCAAAGCAGCGCGATTAGCAGGAAAGTAGTGCTAGGGTACTGGGTCAGAAAACCTCACTGGAATATCAGCCCCGCCATGCCATAGAGCATACTGCTTTTGCTGAATGACGGTGAAGTCCTAGCATCAACTTAACGTTAGAAAATTTGAGCGTAGAAATAAAAACGACTCCCGAAGCAGGCGCTGTTGGTACTGAATAGCCTATTAGCTGTGATTTCTAAAAAAAACCGGAGGAAAAAAAAGCACCCGAAGGTGCCTAAGGAGAGTGTTCGAAGGAACCCTGACCCTTCGAACACTCTAGATAAGGCAATAGTCATGCCAGTTGCAAAATGCGAAATGGGCATTGAAAACCAGATAATTCAGGCTAGATTTTGTGGGGCTGTAGATACACAAAGATGGCCACTTAGAAGCGCCTATCCAGACACTCGTAGACGCTCTTTAAAGCATGCTTTACCGACATAATTAGCGCGATTAGCTGAAAAGTAGTGCTAGGGTACTGGGCAGGAAAACATCGCTGGAATATTTATAGTTGGGGCTTTTAGCGCCTATTTAGCTTCATCACGATCAACCTAATTAATAGATTGATCAGAAATAGAAACCGTTCTCGAAAAAGCCGCCCATAAAATCCAATAAAGGCACAACACCTTACGAATCGCTCGGAGAACGTTTAACATAGCAATTATTACGTCCAGCAGCTCTGCATCCAATAAGAATAATTTTTGAGAGATTTAACCATGAAAAATAGTGTGGAAAACATCGGGCCTTTTAGCGGTATTCGCGTATTGGATCTGGGCTCGATGATCGCTGGACCCGGTGCCTGCGGAATACTGGGGGATCAGGGAGCGGAGGTGATAAAGGTCGAGCCACCCATTACTGGCGACAAAATGCGATATTTCGGTGCACATCTTAAGGGCATCAGCGCGATGTATCATTGCTTTAATCGCGGCAAACGATCGATGACTTTGGATTTAAAATGCGTCGAGGGCATCAGCATCCTTAAAGAACTTGTCCGTCACGCTGATGTTCTAGTCGAGAATTTCAGGCCAGGCGTGGCCGAAAAGCTGGGTATCAATTATGAAGAATTGCGCGAATACAATGACCAACTAATTTATGTCTCGATTTCGGGTTTTGGCGAGACAGGACCCATGGCGAATAAACCCGCCTACGATAATGTTATACAGGCCATATCCGGATTAGCGGCGAGTCAAGCGAATACTGAAACGCAAGAACCGACACCTTATTATCAATTGGTTGTAGATAAACTTACAGCTTTGACCGCGAGCCAGGCTATTTCGGCGGCACTATTTGCGCGACAGAAAATTGCAAAAGGACAGAAAATAAACCTATCCATGCTCGATGCCGTAGTCAGGTTTTTATGGGCAGATACTTCTGGAACTAAGGGTTTTCTGGGCGATGGTGCTATAGAGGGCATGAGTATAGCGGGCTCTAGGTTTCTAAAAAATATTGATGGTTACAGTACCTTCGCATTTGCCAGTGATAAGCAATTCCAGAATTTTTGTAAAGCGTTTGATATGGAAGAAATTGATCCTCGACTTGAAACAATCGGTGGCCGGAATGACCATCTTGATCTTTTTGCTAATTTACTCAAAGATGTGCGTGAGAAAGCGCTCAGCATGACGGTCTACGAAACCATCGAAGCGATGGAAGCACTTGATGTCCCTTGTGCGCCATCGATGAATCTGACAGATCTGCCTGAGCACCCACAAGCTATCGCCAACGCAACGTTTGAGACATTTTTGCACCCGATTGCAGGAGAGATGCAGGAGCCGCGTGATCCTTGCCGCTTTTCCCAAACACCATCCCCAACCATTAATCCGTCGCATTCATTAGGCGAGGATACAAAATCTATTTTGTCAGAAATTGGACTTGATATTGAGACAATTACTAGCTTTACAGATCGAGGAATCGTGGGGTAGCAGTTTTTTTATTAAATTGATGTTGCTTTAAAAAAGACATCCGTAGATGGCCCTGAGGGAACAATATAAAAATGATCGTGGGTTCATTATGCCGACTAGCCGTTTCGCTAGATTGACCAGTAGCAAGAATCCGGTTGCTAACCTTTTATAGGCGAAGACTGTTGGTACGCGTAATTATTCGCCCTAACGCACGTTTAAAGCATGTGCGAGCCGATTAATTAGCGCGATTAGCAGGAAAGTAACTCTAGGGTACTGGGTCAGAAAACGTTGCTGGAATACCTCTAGTTTCAGGCTTTAGAGCATTCTGCTTTTGCTGACAGGTGATGGACTTCTAGCCTCAAATTAAAGTTAGAAAGTTCGAGTGTAGAAACAACAACGGCCCCGAAGGAGCCGCTGTTGGTATTAAATAGACTGTTAGCTTTGTTCGCGGCGTACTACTAACAACCCTGCCAGGGCTGAACCAAATAGCCATGCTGCTGCTGGAACAGGAACAGGATTTGCGCCAATGTTTAATGTATACGAATCCGCACTTGCCCCGTCGCCCCAAGTCCACTCATATGTGCCGGGCGTTAAGCCAAGTGAGGCGAACGTCGCTCCTGATACGACAGCGGAGCCTGCCAGACTGGCGCCCGATTGGTAACTTACGGGGGTCGATAAATATTGAGGGGACGACTCTCCAGACAAGAAAACCAGGCCGACCTTATCCCCTGAGCCGTTGGGTATACTGATTCGCAGTGTGCCCGCGCCAATGGACGTCGGACCACTAAAATTCGCTGGATTACCTAATAAATCTACGGTGCCAGAGCCGCCGAAGCTGATATCTCGAGACGCTTGCACACCGTTAGAGTAAGGACCGTCGGTGAGGAAACTCCACGCGGATGTGTTTAAGGTGCCCGACCCGTCGAACGCTACGCCCTGCGTAGTTTCCGTTACGTTGGCTACGTAGGCAGCTTGCGCGGGTACAGCAGATCCGAAGATAGCACTGGTAACAAGAAAGGTAAGTGCAAAAGATTTTTTCATGAAAATTCCCTGATTATTCAATAGGTTGCATTACAGCCAGAACATTATTGTTATTGGCTGTCCAGGAAATTGAGTCAGGGGAGACGAAAAGCATACTAACAGGTTATATCAAGGCCGGTCAATATTTAATCCAAAATATCGCAGACACGCTATGGAAAGGGTTATTCAGCTGAGCTGTTACAGCTAGTAATAGAGCAATTAAATTTAGGCTAAAAACGGCCCCCGAGGGAGCCGCTTCTGGCATTAAATAAGCTATTAGTTTTGCTACTAAAATCTTGCTAGGACGGCGCCGGATAGCCACGCTGCGGCGGCGATGGGGCCGGCAGAGCCTCTCGACCCAACGGGTGCTGACGGGGTACACAGAGGCAGAAAAAGTCGATCTACAAGGAGAAAGGTATGTTAAAACCGATTGATCCTAAGATGAATCAGTTCTAATTTGGTTCCAAACTTTTGATAAGTCTATCAATAAACGCAACAAAATTTTGATTCGGTGCGAATGCAGTCTGTCTTGCTTGCTTCCACCATTGACGGCCCCTGCGGGAATTGAGGTACATGCCTACTGACGCTTCCATGCGATTAAGATGTATAACATCCATCATTCCACTCTCGTACATCTCCAATACCCCCTCTACATGCACCATAAATGCATAAAGAAAAGCGCCGATTCGAGTTTTTTCATAGTCGGCGATTTCGCCATCGGCAAAGAATGCACGATGCAAAAACTGCGCTTTCTCATCATCCTCGGCTTGGCTATAAAGTAGATTGGAACCGTGCATCCACACAGTTCGAGTAGTTTCGATTTTGGCCAGTAAATTTGCTTGGCGCACTTGAAAGAGCAAAGCAAACAAAGTGATGATCACCACCAGAACAGCCACTGACTGGCCGATGTAGTAAACGGTTTCAAGATCCATGATAGTCTCCTTTATTGCTTGCTCAGGTTTGATTGAAATTTGCAAAGCACGACGAATCAGCTATAAAAAAGCCTTTCACTTTCTTAAATACGCATAACATCGTGCAAAGGCTATCTCGCTTGTAAGACAGGATACAAAGGCATTAT
This sequence comes from uncultured Pseudomonadales bacterium, assembly GCA_905480475.1. Taxonomy (GTDB): domain Bacteria; phylum Pseudomonadota; class Gammaproteobacteria; order Pseudomonadales; family UBA7434; genus UBA7434. The sequence goes on from CAJQQO010000335.1 coordinate 15,922, forward strand.
AAGCTAGTCTCAATTTTTTTATCCATAATGGGGTTTAGCCTTAATTGATTCGTATCAACAAGGTGTGATTTCTGTGAAAGATTTTAGGGTCATAGAAACAAAGACGGCCACTTAGAAGCTTCTACTCAGACACCCGTAAACATCCCTTAAAGCATGCTTTACCCGCATAATCAGCGCGATTAGCGGGAAAGTAGTGCTAGGGTACTGGGTAGAAAAACGTCGCTGGAATATCTCTGGTTTCAGGTTTTAGAACATACTGCTTTTACTGAATGATGGTGGAACTCTAGCTTCAAATTAACGTTATTGAATTCGAGTGTAGAAATAAAAACGGCAGCCTGTTCTAGCAAAGCCGTCTCTTAAATCAGGCCGCAAACAGTCCAACTATCTTTGACGACGCACACCACGTGTAATCCCCAAAAAAGTAAAAACCAGAAGAATAGAATATGCCCAATGTATAGGAACATTCTCTTGCACAAAATAAGCAGGTAAATGGCCTGTGGATGAATAAGTAAGCTCATATTCCCCTTGATTCGCAGGCTGGGTTCCACCATCAGAGATGATAACAACATACCTACCCGGAATAACGGCGGTATGATTCAAGCTTAACACTTCATCATCTTGAACGATCTGATCGTCCAACACCTGCATGCCGTGGGGGTCATACAACCTAACTCTAGGGGTGAGTGCCGAACCTCCAACATCCTCAATTTGTAGAGAAATTTCAGAGTCAAGCGCTGCACCAAATTCCCACATATCTATATCACCCGGAAATATTAAACCTGTAGTACTTCCGCCATTAACTAGTGGCCCTCCATGATCAAAATCAGGGACTGTAAAAGCGCCCGGCACTTTGGAAAGGTGTATTTGATAGGTGCCAGTCCAAGTGCCAGCAGAAGATCCATCCGAGGCCAACACAGTGTACTCGCCTGAACTCAGCGCACGGTATTCTACAAAAGTAATAATTCGAGCAGGAGTCGGCTGAAGAACCAATACATCGCTGGGATCATATAGCTCAAGACGAGTATCCCATAGCTCGCCAGCATTCAGGCCCCCTACCTTATGCAACACTATTGAATCGCCAATTGACGCATTAAATGTAAATGAATCAACGTCACCGGAAAAATCTATCGCAGCTGAGGCAAATGATCCGTTAACAAGCACCTGTGATTGAACAATGCTTGGAACTAAAGCAATACCAATACCTAACAAGCCTCTAAACCAACTCCGCATCACATGCCCCTTTTGCGGTCAGCTTCTTTCAGTGAGCCGAACTCCTTAGTAAAAAGAGCGTTTAACGCACCATGCGCAGATTTGTCTGAAACCCTTTGAGTGTCAAAGTATGCATAGGCACTTGCAATCATAATAAGTTCTGCCGCCTCGCCATATTTAGATTGCTTGGCGCATTCTTTGGCACCAGCGGCAATGTCTGCTGCTGTACTTTCTGAATTTACTGAAGTTGCATTTACGCATGGCAGCGGATTCGTAGCCGCAAGATTTCCCTTGCTTTCGTAGTTGGTAACTTGGGCATTATTGGCGCACCCTGCAAGGAGAGCTAGGCCAATAAGAGTTAAAATTTTAAGCATATGTTCGATATCCCTTGTGCAGCTAACGCCGCGGTAAACGGCGGCGCTTTAGCGACGTCCGGTGGAGGCCACAGGC
>CAJQQO010000336.1 GCA_905480475.1 uncultured Pseudomonadales bacterium
AAAGACCCGGTGGCAAAAGTGACCGAGATTTATCAACACTTGGGCTTACAATTAAGTGATGATGTCGCTAAACGTATGCAGGAATTTTTGGATAGCGGAAAAGAAACCGAGCGACATGGTAAGCACAGTTATACCTTAGAAGATTCAGGGCTTAACTTAGAAAAAGAAAGAGCCCGCTTTGCCGATTACCAACAGGCTTACAATATCCCGTTGGAGAAATTTTAGTAGCAGTTTTGCTGAGAACAAAAAAACATTATAGATTCTTTACTGTCATTTAAATATGCTGATCCAACCAATCGGCATAATCCACCCGCTGCACAGCGGCTACTGCGCGCTTTAATACTTCCTTCATTAAGGCACCGTGCTCATCATTTAGGGCACCAAAACCAATAGAAACAACTATGGTCATTAATGTGTGATAGGTAAAGCCGCGATAGTCTTGCCACGTAGAATTGAAATCACTGTTCTTGACATCAATGCCGCTACTATAGGCCGCCCGGCGCTCCACATAGTACTTTACAAAATCCTGTTCATGTTTTGCCAGCATCTCAGCTGGTAGTGAATCAATTAAAAAATACTGCACATCACGAATACCTTTACCCCAATGCACCGCTTGAAAATCTAGCATGCCCATTTGCTCCCCCGAGACAAAAAAGTTGCCAATATGACTATCACCATGCAGTAAAGAAAGCGGGCCAGAAAACCAGTGCGCTAATAAAGTATCCCAGTTTTTAAGCGTTTTTTTATACAGGTCAACAACATCCGCCGGAATCAAATCACCGCATTCACGAACACAAGGCGCCAATCCCAACTCATTCAGCGTGCGAGATACCACCCGCATATGCTTACCCAAAAACGGATGGTGATCTAACGGTAATATCTTGCTGCGCTGCTGTGCATCTAATCCATAATGGCAGGAGTGCAGTTTTGCAAAAGCATCGAGACATCGATAAACAATATCCAGATCAGGTCCGTTTAGCATTTGCATATTGGTAAACAACTGCACCTGCGGATCTAAATGTAAATTTTCCTGCGCCAAAAAAAACCGTGAGCCTTTGCTATAAGTGGCGAAAGTCTTGGGCGTTCTTAACGGCACATGGGGTGCCACATGGCGACAAAAATACGATTCCAATGCCCAAGAACCAATAACCGCAAAAAACCATCGCGTGCCTAAGTCGGGCATAGGTAATTTAATAAACAATTGATCCGGCAATAAAGCCCCTGCCGCTTGCTCTATTTCCACCACCACATTATTGCAATTACTGCTGGTTGATCGAATATCCAATGGCTTAACAGCATTAATTAATACTTCTCTATTCGCTGAATCAGAGGCCAAGGGTGGTACAGCATGCTGGTTAAGCATTGCCGTTAAATGCTCGGCCGTTAGAAAACGATCCGCCGCATAAGGCACGCTTCGACCACCGGCACCTGCAAAGACATCACCGATGGCATCGGAGGCTATAGTCAACCCTGCTCTGGCCGCAAAACCACTGCTTTGTATAATATGCTTTATCATCTTATTGGATTGCTTCTAAATAACCTTAATATCGATTGAGCTATGCGGAGAAAAAACAAGCATTAAGATCTATCTATATCTTAATTTAAGCCAGTATAAATCCGTTAAACCCCCGCTATGTATGAACCACGCGTCACTTGTGAATATGGGACAGATTATATAAGATGTCCCATCAAATGCGAAGTAACATAACACTCTGTCATAATCCCATTCAAGCGCAAACTGTATTAACGCGTAATCATTGGGATGAACAATAGGAATATACCTACAATGGCAAGCATCTCCAGCACATCTGACACATCTGACACATCCAAATCTAACGCTTCAACTCAATTCGATAGCATTGTTATCGGCGGCGGCCATAATGGCTTGGCGACCGCAACAGTGCTAGCCCGAAATGGGCAGCGCGTGTTAGTACTAGAAAAAAATGCCTACTTAGGTGGTATGGGTGGCACGCGTGAAATCTTAAAAGGGTGTAGAAATGAGGTCGGCGCTAGTTGCCTATTTCCATTATCCAAAGAAATTAAAGATTACTTTCAGTTTGAGCAGCACGGTGTTGAGTTAATCCCCCTACCCGTTATGGCTGTTAACCTAACCGGCAAAACCGGTCGGCCGCTGATTTTTTATAAGAACGCATTAAAGCTTGCCTTAGGTGTGATGAAAAACTTTGGCCCCGGCGCGATGTTAGGTTTTACCCGCTTTATTAAATTTTGTGATTATCCCGCACAAGTGTTGGATCGTTTTACTCCACGTAAAGCCCCACGCAGTTTAGCCGAGCTTATTGCAGAAGCACCTACACCAGAAAAACGCGCCCAACTGGAGCTGGCTTTTTACGGCTCTGCTATGGATATTATTGATAAGTTCTTCCCAGACAAAGTTAAACACCGTGAGCTGCGATCCAGCATGGCCTTTGCCGCTGTGCAAGCGACCTTCAAAGGGCCGTATACCAAAGGCTCGGGAATGTGTTTGATTTACACCATGGCGCAAGACGGTTCAGAAGGATTAATGCAACGCGTAAAAGGCGGCATTGGGAAGCTATCTGATTCACTAGCAGATCAAATCGAAGCTTTAGGTGGCGAAGTTCGCCGCAAACAACAAGTGACTAAAATTATTATTGAAAATAATAAAGCCATTGGTGTTGAGCTAAAAAACGGTGAGCAATTATTTGCTAATACGATTATTTCCAACCTGGATAAACCCGCCACATTTAATCGACTCGCCGCTGACCACCCATTAGAGGTAGAGGTACAGCAACAAGTCGATAAATTTGAACATCGCGGCGCTTATGTACATATGTTATTTAAGCTTAGCGGCTTGCCAAATTACGGCAAACACATCGATAAGCTTAATCGCATTCCCTACGCACAGTTTGGCGGCGCAATGGTAATCGATCCGGAAGAATCGCAACGCTGCTATGAGCAATGTAAAAAAGGCGAGCTGCCACCTAGCGTTCCATTGGCGTTTCAGTTTCCTTCATTAATGGATCCAACACTTGCACCAGAAGGTTTTCATATTGCTAGCGCCTACGGATTTTACTTTCCTTGCGATGCGGAAAAATCGCTGCGCGGAAAAATGCGCGATCAGTTTGGCGAAATGATTATGGATCATATGGAATTGCATATGCCCGGCTTTAAAAACCTAATCGTTGATAAAGCGATTTTCTCTGCCGATCATTTTGCCACCATGGAAGGCGCCACCAACGGCGATTGGACCCACGGTTTATTGCATCCCGATCAAATGATTGGTGATCGCTGCTTAATTGAAGGAACCGGGCATACCACACCCATAGAGAGTTTATTTTTATGCGGTTCATCCTGCCACCCTGGACCCGGCGTTACCTTTTTACCGGGTTATAACTGCGCCTATGAAGTCATGGAAAATATATCGGGCATGCCTGTAAAAGCCGATAGTAAAGTTACCAACAAAGCAGGAAAGACTAGTGGCGCAGCAAAACCGGAATCAGCAAAGCATGCAGCGTAGTACGGAGATGTTTTTCGCTTTTCAGTAATTTACTGGGCAAGGTTAAGTAGGAAATTAAAATACGATAAACCCACTCGACCATAATCTCGGGCTTTACCGTTGACTGTAACTCGCTAGAATCTGTTGCAGCTTGTATCACTTGCTGCATTAGATTCTCACCAAATAGCACAACACTTTTTGACCGCCAAACCACTCTCCGCGCCTTAGCGTCATCGTCAGATACCAGTACCGCTTTTAATAAAGGTCTTTTCGGTATTTCTTTTAATGCTAGTAGCATACCTTCAACGATGACATCGGCCGGATCTTTATGCACGGCCAATTTTTTTTGAATTTTGTCATTCAGCGTATTCATTTCCAGCTCGATCGTAGCAATTAATAAATCATCACGATTTGGAAAGTAGCGATATAAAGTTGAACGCGCTATGCCGGTATGATTGGCGATATCACGCATACCGGTATTGCTAACACCTTGTGTTAGATAACATTGCCGCGCGGCATCGATAATTTCATCACGCATGGAATTGGAAGCCATTTTTTCTTTCATATATTTTAAAGCTAGCTTAATTTCGAATCCTATATTAGCCAACCGCAAAGCTGCAATCTGATTAGTCAATTAGGATCAACTGGAATCCAGCTATTCTACGCGAATAGCTGGGCAATGGGCTATGCCCTATTCTGATATTAGGCGGCGAATATTAAGGTGTATAAAAGATCGGTGAGGTGTAAGCGCGCTCTTGCAGCGATAGCGGCTGGCCCGTTTCGGCTGGGTCAATCTGCAAGGCAATCGCATCCAATGTGGAATGTCTTGGAGTTGGAATTTCCAATACGCGAACATAATAAAAAGCCGATTGTGAGGCGACAAAATCCGGATCGCTCCAAACACTTGCCAAAGTGGCCGCGCCGTATTGATTACTGTAATCGCCGGTAATGGAATCAACCGTATTCGCTACTGCCGGTACTTGGCCATCAATATCCGCTTGACGATCACCAGCCCAAACCACATCGTAAACACGCTCAAAGGTTTTGCCATTATCATACCAACCCTTAACCATTTGCACACGATCGAGATGAGCACTTTTAGGATCTTTAGCGGCAGAAATAATAAATGACGGCGCATCGCTTAAACCACTAAGCTCACCGCCCATGGGTACAGCTAAGGCCAATTTCGATTGATTGTTAGCTGGCAACGCTAACAGCTTTTCATCACCAGCTGCAAAATCGCTTCCGGCATACACTTTTACCGCAATACGCGGCCCTGTAGTGGCGTACACTTCTCTGCGCTTAAATGCGGCAAAGATAGCCTCGCGAGTATTATCTTCTGCCCATACCGCTGCCAAGCCCGAAGCCGACATTGCCCAACCTAATTTTTCAATATGACCACTACTACGAGTTTTATCTTCCGGTTTTGAATCGGTCGCCATTTTTCCCCAGAAATTTGGCTCTTCGGCCGTGGCAAGTCCGGTATGTGAATCGGTAGAACCGATTAATCCAAACCGGTATGGGTTGGCACCGATTTCTTTTTCAATCGCCAAACCATTACGCAAAGCCGAGCGAATAAAATCACCCTCGCCCGCACTGTAGGCTGGTGCTGTCGATTTTAAATAATAGGGAAAGCTTTCAAAATCAGCAAAAGGATCATTAGGCGAAAGCGCAGGGTCGGTTTCGGAATCACCTTTGACTTGGCTGGCTTCCACCACGTTTTCCCATTTTGCGCGCAAGTTAATCCACTCACTATCAATAACTGTGCCACGCAAACGATTGTTTGCTGGAAACATAAAACCGCGAGAAATATTCGAGTTATGTGGTATAGCAATAAAATCCGCGCCAGTTGCGCTAGCGGTTTTATCCAACCAACGCCAAAGGTCTTCGGGGTAATTACTGATAGAGGATGAATACGGCTGATACTGCTGGGCAACACTGGCATCGCTATTAGTAAAGACAACACGATGTAAGTTTGCTCCGGCGGGAATCGAACTCCATTCCCAACCGATTATGGCGCTAAACTTTCCCGGCTCGTTATGCGCATCTGCCGCAGTAGTGGTATACACCCACGAATCCTGCACAATTAAATCACTATTAGGAATAGGCAAATTGGGAGGTGTTTTTGCCGACTCAACAACATCGTTAGTTTTTGCGGTGGCGTAATTTAAAATAATACTAATGCTAGCCGGGTTATCAA
>CAJQQO010000337.1 GCA_905480475.1 uncultured Pseudomonadales bacterium
AAGCCGGATTATTAAATAAACGCACGGCTACCACCCACTGGGCGCACTTTGAAGCCTTTCAACGCCGCTACCCTACCGTGCAATTACAAAAGGATTTTTTAATTACTCGCTCACAGAACCTCTATTGCGCAGGCAGTGTCAACTCGGTTGCCGACTTAATTATTTATTTTATTGAATTGCTTTATAGCTCAGAAATTGCCAGAAAGGTTGAGGCAAATTTTTCACCGGAAGTTAGACAGTCGTATGCCAAAAGCATGTATACCGAGGGAGAACAAACGCGTCATTCAGACGAAGATATAGTGAGATTACAACATTGGCTGAATGAAAATTTTCAGCAAGCGATTACTGCGATCGATATGGCCAATATGTTAGGTATTAGCACTAGAACCTTAAATAGAAGATTCAAACTCGCTACCCGACATTCACCGCAGCAGTATCTGAAACAAATACGGCTAGAGCACGCAAAAGAACTATTAAAACAGACTAATTTAACAGTTGCCGATATCGCAGAACAAACCGGCTTTAATGATACCAGTCACTTTTGCAGCAGTTTTAAAGGTTTTACATCAGTACCACCCGGTGATTACCGAGAGGCTGTTAAGGGTAAGATATTTTCTTTACCCAATAATTAAATTTGTTAATCGCTACTAACAGAAACTAATACTAACTACGGGCAGGAAAGCGGATTTAAATAAAACTCGCTGCTTTAAGCGTAAACAATTGAACTAACCCAGTAATTCAGCAAAATGATTGTGGCGAAAGCCACGGTAAGTAAGAAATCGTTGCTGGCGAGCCTTTTCTTCAATCGTTGTTATTTTCTCGCTACCAAACTTTTTATTTTTAGCGGCTAAGGCGGCATCAGTCCAAAAAGCCTCAGAGTCATTGATATGACGACTGATCAGTAATTCGCTTACACCACGTTCACGCAATTCAGCAGATATACGTACTGGGCCAAATCCGGCACGCTTACGATAACTAACATAAGCTTCAGCAAAGCGGTCATCACTTAATAAGCTATCGGTAGTTAATTTATCCAGCGCCGATTCAATTAATTCATATTCGCTGAATCGCTTATGAAGCTTTCTTGCCAGCTCCAATCGGCTATGCTCTCTCCTCGCCAGCAAGTCCATTGCGGTACGCCGAATATCTCGTATATTCGGTGCGACAGCATGCTTTTGGTCAGAATCGATGCTTCCAAAGTCGCCGCTTTCAGGTCGCTCTTTCGCTTGGCGATCATCAACTACTTGGGTGATTTGGGCCTCCGCGATTACTGCTTCTGCGATGTCACTAGGATCTAACATTTGCTTATCCCGTTTTTAAGGGCTGGCGACTAATAGTTTTTGTATAAAAGGACCATATATAAAGGAACATGCATCAAGAGCTAAGGGATAAAAAACTAATGTATCAGGGACTAACATTTCAAAAGCCAGATATTTAAAAGCTATATTTTTAAATACCAAATATCCACAACCATGCTTTTAACCACTAACAACTTGAGAGCTAAGATTCGAAAAACCCTGACTTGAAACCTAAGCTAGAAACTTAAGCTCCCAAGCATTGAGACTTAAGCTTCCAATGTTTCCAATTCACCCTTTTCAGCTTTGCCCTTTCCAGCTTTAGCCTTTTCGGTCTCACTGGCGGGTTTGACTGGTGACAATAACTGCTCACGAATCTTGGCTTCAATTTCATCAGCTGTTGCACGGTTTTCTTCAAGATACTTGGCGGCATTGGCTTTGCCTTGACCTATACGATCGCCGTTGTAGCTATACCAAGCGCCAGCTTTATCTACCAAGCCTTGCTTAACACCGATATCGATAACCTCACCCATATGGTAAATACCTTTACCGTACATAATTTGGAACTCGGTCTGACGGAACGGCGGTGCGACTTTGTTTTTAACAATTTTAACCCGCGTTTCATTACCAATAACTTCATCACCGCTTTTCACAGCACCAATACGGCGGATATCCAAACGCACCGAAGAGTAAAACTTAAGTGCATTACCACCAGTAGTGGTTTCAGGGTTACCAAACATAACACCGATTTTCATACGAATTTGGTTAATAAAAATAACCATGCAGTTTGAGCGTTTGATATTACCCGTGATTTTACGCAGCGCCTGCGACATTAAACGCGCTTGCAAACCAACGTGATGATCGCCCATATCGCCTTCGATTTCGGCCTTAGGTGTTAATGCGGCTACCGAGTCAATTACGATGACATCAATCGCACCGGAGCGCACCAACATATCGGCAACTTCCAAAGCTTGCTCGCCAGTATCGGGCTGGGAAATCAATAAATCCTCAACGTTAACACCCAGCTTTTCCGCATAGGCAGGGTCAAGTGCATGCTCAGCATCGATAAATGCCGCAGTGCCACCGGTTTTTTGACACTCGGCGATAACCTGCAAAGTTAATGTGGTTTTACCCGAAGACTCAGGTCCGTAGATTTCAACAACACGACCTTTGGGTAATCCGCCTATTCCTAACGCGATATCCAAACCGAGAGAACCAGTAGAGATTGCTGGCATCGCTTCCTTGTGTTCATCACCCAATCGCATAATGGTGCCTTTACCAAACTGACGTTCGATTTGAGACAGCGCTGCATCAAGGGCTTTAGTTTTGTTCTCATCCATTGTTCTTTTACCTCGTTATAAAACTTGTGTATATCGCTTAGGATAATCTTGTGAGTTTGAAATAGCTGAATTAGCACGGCAAGCTCGCATGGCAAGTTAACCTGACATGCTAATTCCGCTGCAAAACCGTTACTGTACATTTAAACAGTAGTGATTTTATTTTGCAAGCCCTGCTAGGCATACTTCTAAAGATTGTTAATTTATTAACAAGCTCTACCGCAAAAGCAGAGCGGGAAAAATCAATAATTATTTTAATTTCAATAGCTTACAGCCACTTTCTCGATCTGCGCACGGTAACCAAAAAAAGCGTGATCACACCACTGGCACCGGCTCGCTCTTACCGCAGTCTGGTCTGGGCATCACTCTAAACAGGCTGGCGTAAAGTACTGGCACCACGCCGAGCGTTAAAACGGTACCACCAAGTAGGCCAAAGATAATGGTGACGGCCATAGTTTCCCATAACTCACCGCCGCCAAGCCAAAGCGGCATCATGCCCAACAGCGTCGTCAAGGTCGTTAATACTATCGGCCGCAGACGTCGCTGAGCGGCGATAACAATCGCATCACCGCGCTCCAAGCCATTGTGACTGATCTCGAATTCTATACGATCAATTAGCACAATGGCATTGTTTATCACGATTCCGGATAGCGAAATTACGCCCAGAAAAGTCATAAAGCCAAAGTAAGACCCCGTTAATAACAAACCCGTGACCACGCCTATTAAACCCAGCGGAATAGTCAGCAAGACAATTAAGGTTTTGCGCCAACAGTTAAACTGCGCCATTAATAAAAACAAGATAATGGCAAAGGCGATGGGTATCTTTTTACTAATCGATTCATTCGCCTCTGAGGATTTTTCCGCTTCGCCACCCAGCTCAAACTGATAGCCAAAATATTCCGACTGATCAAATAAGGATTCTAACCAAGGCGCT
>CAJQQO010000338.1 GCA_905480475.1 uncultured Pseudomonadales bacterium
TTCATATGCACATCTTCGCGTGCAATAGACCAGTTAAACTGACCGTTTTGGATATCGCTGGCAATAGCGTTTAAGCCGTCGATTATTTGCTTGGCTTCCTCGTTGCTTATTACGTCAACGCTGGCAAGCATGGTCGCGTGGGCAATTGAGCCCTCAATATCTTGACGATAAAGTCGTTGGTCAAACTGTACCGAGGCTGTAAAGCGCTCAACAAAGGCGTCGGTTGGCTCCTGAAAGCGGCCGCCCCACATGGTTTTACCACTGGTGGACGGATTGGATTCTGCGGCAGAATCAGTTGGGGAGTGTTTGTCAGAAGCCATTATTGAACCTGTTGTTTTACATGATTTTTAGCGTAAAGCTGGCGGCGAATTATATCTTATGGCCACAGTGTGAACTATGGCCATAAGCAGGTAGATCGGCAGATTACCGGCATTGCAACAAACAACTACACTTATGGCTAACCTTGAAGCCTTCCAGTTGAGCACTTAATCGACCAATCGATGCAACAACAAGCCGCCAATATGCCTAAACAATTTCTACCGGATTTATGCCGGCTACCCGTAATGCTGGCCGTAATGCTGGTGACCGAGCTATTGGTTATTGTCTATGTGTTTAGCCTTAGCGCGCTGGGTACCTTTGACTGGGAGCGCCTGTCCCTTTTGTCCTTATACGCACAGTGGATTGCACTATTATCGATCGGTGGCTTATGTCGATTGCGGCCACTGTTAAATAGCCAGACACCGAGTCGGGCGGGTCTAATGAGTTTTGGCTGGATACTGCTCGTTGCCTTGCTAGCCAATATCGCCGCGCAATGGATTTACGGTGGCGCAAAAAGCAGTTCGATATCGATGCCGTGGTTGCTGCGCGATGGAATCATTGTTGCGGTGCTTGCCGCTGTTGGCTTGCGATATATGTATGTCCAGCAAGGCTGGCAGGCCGAGCAAAAAGCCACGCATAGCGCGAGGGTCGATGCACTGCATGCCCGAATCCGACCACACTTTTTATTTAATAGTATGAATACCATTGCCAGCTTGATTAGCTACGCACCTGCCGATGCAGAAAAAGCCGTAGAGGATCTTGCTGCCATGTTTCGGGCCTCTTTATCGCAGAGTGATGTATTGGTGCCGTGGCATAAAGAGTTAGAGGTTTGCCAAGCTTACCTCCGCATTGAGCAGCAGCGCTTGGGTCCGCGTTTAGCGGTTGATTGGCAGCTGGCAGATATCTCTGACGACTTTCAGTTACCGCCGTTAACTTTGCAGCCGCTTATTGAAAATGCCATTTACCATGGTATCGAAAGCCATCCCGCAGGCGGTACGCTAATTATCAAAACGACTGCCGAGCAAAATATGCTGCATATCAGTGTGGAAAACCCCTGCTTTGAAAATGGCGACAGCGCTGGCAACGCGGCAGCTAGCGATGATAAAAATCACAACGGCATTGCGCTAGATAATATTCGCGCGCGCTTAGCGGCGATATACAAACCGTCAGTAAGTACTTATTCATCACCCAAACCGTCCGATCAAAAGGCCGATTTAAAATTAACCCGAAGCCCCAGCGCATTTACCGCAAGCTTATGTGTGCCACTGCATTTTGAATTAGAAGATATCAATCCGACCAACGGCAAGCCTATGCCAAAAAATAACTAGCGCTGATATGAGCTATTCAATGATGCGTCCTCAGAATATCAATCAAAGTAAAAAGACATGAGCGCTGCTACTAAACAGGCTGCGCCGCTTAAAGTCTTGGTGGTGGATGACGAGCCGCCAGCGCGTATGCGGCTTAAGGCAATGGTCGATGCTATTCCCGGTTATCGGGTTGTCGCGGATGCCGACAATGGCGAAAACGCCTTAAAGGCTAACGGCAAATTCCAGCCTGATATTGTGCTGCTGGATATTCGTATGCCCGGTATGGATGGCTTGCTGGCCGCGCGTCATCTATCCGAGCAGGCTAATCCACCGGCGATAATTTTTTGCACTGCCTTCGACGAACATGCGCTAGCCGCGTTTCAAGCGCAGGCGGTGGGCTACTTGCTTAAACCGGTATCTGCCGAGCAGCTAGCGACCAGTCTTACTCAAGCGCAAGCGGTAAACCGTTCACAATTAGCCAATATCGGTTCCGGAGTGGGTACTAACTCACTGGCTGAAGAAAGCTTATCGGTTAAAACTCATAATGGTCATGAGTTGCTGCCGCTTGAAGAGGTGCGAGCATTTATAGCCGATAAAAAGTATGTTAGTGCTTACACACAATGTAAGGAGGTGCTTTTAGATCAGAGTCTTAAAGAGCTTGAAAGCCGCTTTAGCCATCACTTTGTCAGAGTGCATAGGAACGCCTTGGTCGCGACCCGATATATCCGCGCGCTGGAAAAAGCCAGCACGGGAGACTGCGATAGCTCCGCCAGCGAGCAGATTGGCGAGAAAAACGCCGAGCAATTGATTATTCGTTTGGACGGTACTTCGGTCACTCCGGCAGTTAGCCGCCGCCACCTACCTGAAATACGGCGCTTGTTAAAAGCCCATTAGCTGTAGTTTACCTTGTAGTTTGCCTACGACTTTTCCTTAGCTTTTGCTTATCATAGCAACCCATCTGGTGTGGCCTATCTGATGTAGATAATCGCGCGCGCTTAGCTGTGTGCTACGCCTCTAAAAATCGTTTTCAAATGGATAAGCTGTGACTAGTCGTTCAACTTCCACAATAAGAATTGCCACTCGCAAAAGCCCTTTGGCCTTATGGCAGGCTGAGGCAATACGTGATGCCTTACTGGCTTTGCATGCTGAACTTGCTGTTGAGCTACTGCCGATGTCCACCCGTGGCGACAAAATTCTGGATGCGCCATTGGCAAAAATTGGCGGCAAGGGTTTATTTGTTAAAGAGCTTGAAGCAGCTTTATTAGAAGGCAGAGCGGATATCGCCGTGCACTCGACCAAAGATGTGCCCATGCATCTGCCCGAGGGTTTGCACTTAGGCATTATCTGCCAGCGTGAAGATCCACACGATGCACTGGTTTTGCCAAGCCAAAGCGAGACCGCAGACGCCCGGGCAATTCAGTCCATTAATGATTTACCTCAAGGTGCCGTCATTGGCACCTCTAGCTTGCGCCGACAGTGTCAATTGCAGCAGTTGCGGCCGGATCTACAATTTAGATCTTTGCGAGGTAATGTAAATACCCGCTTGACCAAGCTCGATAGTGGCGAGTTTGATGCCATTGTTTTAGCTGCTGCCGGGCTGCGGCGTTTGGGGTTTGCTGATCGCATTAGTGTTTTGATTGCGCCCGATCAATTACTACCAGCCGTTGGGCAGGGAGCGTTATCAATAGAATTGCGCAGTGACAATAAAGCTAGCCAAGCTTTATTGCAGCCTTTACATGATCCGCATACCGCCGCTTGCGTACTTGCCGAGCGGGCAATGAACACGCGTTTAAATGGCGGCTGTCAGGTACCGATTGCCGGTTTTGCGCGATTATCCGGTTTTGAAAATGGCAGCTTAGAAGCGGCGAGTAATGGCAGCTTATCTTTGGAAGGGCGAGTGGGGGCGATCGATGGCAGCCGTTTACTGATTGAACGTGAGACAGTGGACCTGGCTTCCTTAGCCCAAACGGGTGAGAAGACGCCAGCCTATATCGCGATTGCTACGCAGTTGGGCGAGACAATAGCGGAGCGCTTATTAGGCCGTGGTGCGCAGGCATTATTAGACGAAGTATATGCAAATCAATAACTTAAAAGCCTATATCTACCCCTTATTGTGGTGGGAGCGGTTGCGGCGGTTTCGAAGAGGGCAGGCACTTGCCAGCTAATCGTTCTGCTTCGGAAAGTAAGCGGCCAATTAAGGTCTTGCTGACCCGACCCGCTGGTCAGGCCGATCGCTTGGCGACGGTATTAAAGGCAGATGGGTTCGAGCCGTTTTGTTTGCCAATGCTGGAATTATCCGCGGTAACCGAGCTTGCTCAGGTAGAAACTGTAAAAAGCCAAATTCAGCAGCTGGCTGACTGTGATTTGGCCATTTTTATCAGTAGCAATGCAGTAAACTATACCGCAGCTTTTATTAGCCAAAGCGGACTGCGATGGCCGCTACAACTGCGCTGTTTAGGTATTGGCGCGGCAACGAATCAAGCAATAATAGATCAAGCTTGGCGTTTGGCTGCCAGTGACGGTCAGCAGGTAAGTGAACAAGGTAAAGACTTGGTTGGGAAGCAAACCAGCGAAGCATTACTGGAGTCGCCAGTCCTACGTGAACTAAAAGACCAGCGTATTACAATATTTCGTGGCGTTGGCGGGCGTGAATTTTTAGCCGAGGAACTTAGGTCTCGTGGTGCATTAGTCGAGTATTGCGAATCATATGCCCGGCACTACCCTAAGTACGATAAAGCGACCTTGCTTGCGGCGCTTGATTTAACGGATAACAAAGTAAACGCTATAATATTTGCCAGCGGTGAAACCTTAGATAATTTTTACCAACATCTGCAAGATCACGCTTTAACAGCTAAGCTGATGTCCGTGCCAGTTATCGTACCATCGCAAAGAGTGCAAACATTGGCGAGCGATTATGGATTTAAAAATATAATCACAGCAAAAAATGCCAGTGCCGTAGGATTTGTGCAGGCACTAAAAGAAACTTTTTCTTAACAGTCTTATTCGCACAAGAGTTAAGAAGTTAACGATAAAACCATTAATCGCTTAGTCCTATCGATAGCTGTCGTTATCGTTACACGCAAACAAAAAGCGCAGTTGGAAAAATAGTTATGACAAAAGAAGATGATCAACAGCAAGATAAAAACTCTGGCGAGCTGTTGGAAAATGACAGTGCTGATGCAAATGCTATCGATTCAACACCGGTAGTGACCCAAGTTGTTGCGGCAGACGATGCGCTGGATGGCGCAGATCAAGCGGCAGCTCAGGCGACAAAAAGCGGTGGTAATGGTATTGCTTGGTTAGCACTATTGTTAGCGTTATTAGCAGCTGCGGCGGCAGGCTATAGTGCTTGGACTTTGCTTCAACAAACCGAGCAATTGCAAACGCTGTCTAGCACATCGGATAGCCATCATCAGCAATCGCAGAATATGCAGCAGGCTATTCAGGCCAGCGATGCCAAAACGGCAAAAGCATTAACGCAGCGCGATCAAAAAATTACCCGGTTGTCGTCAGCCTTGCAAGAAGCTAACGCCGTCGTTGAGGGGCATAGTCGTCGCTTACTGTCGCTGACTGCCACCACGACTGACGATTGGCGCTTAGCCGAAGTAGAGTATCTATTGCGCTTGGCCAACCAACGAATCCTAACCTCAAAGGATGGAGAAACGGCGTTAAATCTATTACGCGCGGCTGATCAAATTATTCTTGAGTTAGGTGATCCACGATTATTTAAAGTGCGTGAATCCATTGCCGATGATCGGGCGTCTTTATCGTTAGTGGGTCAACAAGATCTTGATGGGATATTTTTGCAGTTATCTTCCTTAAGTAAACTTATTGATCGTTTGCCTTTGCTGGTTGTGCCGGAATTTGATTCCTCGAAAAGTATTGCCGATTCGGAAGTTACAGAATCGACAGCGCCAGCTTGGCAACAAAAATTTATTGCGATAGGTAAATCCACTTGGCGTGAAGTTAAAAGTTTATTGATCATTCAAGGTCGCGATACTGATATCAAACCTTTGTTACCACCTGAGCAGCAATATTATTTGCGTGGCAATTTACGTTTGCTTATCAACCAAGCGCAACTGGCTTTATTAGATGGCCGTCAAGTTGCCTATTTGGATAGCCTTGAAAGTGCAGAGCAATGGTTAAAAGATTACTTCCCAAATGATGAAGCGGCAACACAAACCGTTATCGCTGATATTCAACAATTGCAAATGATAAAAGTGGAAGTTGAATTGCCCGACGTTTCCAATTCATTATTAGCGATCAAAGGTTTTATCGCCGATCAGCATCGCATTAGTAAAGGTGATATAAAACCTAAAGAGAAAAAATCCGCACCAGCTAGTCAGCCGGCCAGTGAATCCAAAAGCAATGCTAAAGACGATTCGAAAGCCGATTCAAAAACAAACGGTCAGCCTAAAAGCAGTAGCGAAAAAACTACCACTAGTAGCCAAGCGAATATTAGTGAGGCTTTAATATGAGGAAGTTATTTTTTATCGTGCTATTGATGCTGGTGCTGCCAGCGCTATTATTTTCTACCCTAGAAAACGGCGCGGGTTATGTCTTGATTGCGGTAGGTGATACCACAGTTGAAATGGCATTTTTAATGGCGGTAGTGCTTAATTTATTAGCCTTTGCTGCTTTGTATTTTTTAATTGCTGCATTGCGTTCATTGTTAAGCACACGTCGTGGGGTATTAGGCTGGGCTAAAAATCAGCGCAAGCAGCGTGGTTTAAATCGTACTACTCAAGGTTTGATTGCCTTTGTCGAGGGTCGTTGGGATTACGCGCGAAAATCTTTGGATAAAGCCGCAGATAATGCTTCTACACCTTTAGTTAATTATTTATTTGCCGCCCGCGCCAGCTCGGCAATGGGTGATGCAAAAGCCGTCGATGCCTATTTAAAGCAAGCAGAGTTATCGACTGAAGGTGCTGATGTTGCTATTGGTTTAACTCAAGCCGAGTTACAAATTCATAATGGACAATACGAACAAGCGTTAGCAACGTTATTGCGCGCTAAAAAAATTGCCAATCATCACCCGGTGGTATTAAGCCTGTTGGCTAAAGTGTATCGCCAGCTCAATGATTGGGATAGTTTGTTAAAGCTATTACCCAATATGCGGAAGTTTCATGCATTACCTGCGCCGGAGTTGAGCGATTTTGAACGCGATGTCTGCTGCGCCAAATTAGTTCGCGCCGCCGATGAAAAGCAGCGCGAAAGTCTAATGGCTTGTTGGAAACAACTGCCCGGCGATATGAGAAAAGATCTTGCCGTGATTGAGTGTTATGCCAATTGCTTATTGAGTATTGATGCGCATGATGAAGCCGAGCGCGTGTTGCGTTATCACTTGCAGCGTCAGTATCAGTCGCGCTTGATTAAGCTCTACGGTCTTACCGCAGCACAAGCGTCCGACAAACAACTGGCTTTTGCGAATAAATTATTAAAGCTGCATGGCGAAGACCCCGGTTTATTATTAGCCTTGGCGCGCATTGAAATTAGTCATGGAAAAACAACGGAAGCCAAACAGCATTTGCAACAATCTGTGGAGTTAGGTGGAGTTGAAGGTGTCTTTGCTGAGCTTGGCGCGATTGCCGCTAGCGAAGGGGATTATCGTAAAAGCTCTGAGTACTACTCAAAAGCACTCGAGGCGCAAGCTGCATCAGCTTCGCTGGCTGCAGCTTTACCGCTTGCCGTTGAATCAGATACGGCTAATGCCGGCGCAGATCAGCAAGATGCTAATGCTTTATTTGCCAGCGCCGATAGTATTCCCTCAATAAGCGTTCGCTAGGTTTTTTATTAAAATCGCTAGAACGTTTTTATTTGATAACTGACTATTGGTAAGCGCCGCTATTCGTAAGTGCAAAGATAAGCGCTTGCCACTGCTACTTTCAGCAAAAACACTTTGTTCGCATCAACGGTAAAGCTATCACCAGCATTATAAGTCTGCCACTGATCACTCTCGGGCAGTTTTACTGTTAATGCGCCGCTCACTACCGTCATCGTTTCAAATTGGCTAGTATCAAACTCATACTCGCCCGGCGCCATTACACCCACTGATGAGGCAAGTGTAGCGGATTGAAAGCCAATAGATTTTACTTGTCCGTCAAAATATTCGTTAACTTTAAGCATAAATTAATATCACCCTGTGGGAATAAAAGGATTATCGATTGCCGCGGTTATCGTCTTGTGGGTTTACGGGCGGTTTTTTATTCTCGCCACGCTTGCCGGCGTTTTTATTGCCTTCTTTAAAGCTTTTGCCTGCGGGCTTTCTAGATGCTGGACGCTTTCGCTCTTTGCGATCGTCATTTTTATCGGCTGCATTATCTTTACCGACTCGACTAATACGCATTGGCTGGCCTTTTACCCGAACCTTCTGCAATAGCTGGTGTAGGTCTTTAGGCATGCCGGGAGGAAGCCCAACAGTACAATGGTCTTCGTTGAGTTGTATGCGGCCAATAAAGTCTCGCTCTAAACCAGCTTCATTCGCTAGTGCGCCAACGATATCTTTTGGTTGTACGCCGTGAACGGTACCGGCTTCAATGCGATACTGCTCAAACGGAATGGAATCTTTTTCTGAGCGACCACTTTTTCTTTCGCGGCCTCTATCACCACCGCCGTCTCTATCGCGACCTCTATCACGGTCTCGTGAACGGCCGTCTCTATTATCGTCACGATCTTCGCGTTCACGACGTTTCGGTTTTTTCGATTCTGGTGGCGGAGCGACTTGCTCTAGCGAGAATTTATCACTTAATAAAGCTGCGGCAATTTGCTCAGCAGGTTGATCTAGCGTTTCGCATAATTCGGCAATCATTTTGTGATAAACATCGGCCACGGTGTTTTCAAGCTTGGTGGCGATATCTTCGGAGAGTTTGGTTTTTCTTTGTTCCGCTAGTTGCTGAGCCGTCGGTTTTTGCCAAGCTTGCAATTTTTGCTTGGTGTCTTTTTCAATGATGCCTAGTAGTCGTCGCTCGCGAGGTTGGACAAATAAAAGTGCTTTACCTAAACGACCGGCACGCCCGGTTCGACCAATTCGGTGAACGTAGCCTTCGCTATCGTAGGGGATATCATAGTTAATCACGTGGCTAATACGTTCAACATCGATACCGCGAGCAGCAACATCGGTGGCAACCAGAATGTCGATGGTCCCTTTCTTTAGACGACTAATGGTTTTTTCACGCTGCGTCTGATTGATATCACCATTGATCGCCGCTGCGCTATAACCGCGAGCGCTAAGCTTTTCTGCCACTACGCCGGTCGCTTCACGGGTGCGAACAAATATAATAATGCCATCGCTTTCCTGACTTTCAAGATAGCGAGTCAGCGCATCAAGTTTGTCGCCTTGATTAACAATTAAAAACGATTGATCGATAGTATCAACCGTCGTTGATTTTGCTGCGATTTTAATATGAACCGGATCGCCTACATGACGTTTGGCAATTTGTTTAATGCGATCAGGCATAGTGGCCGAGAATAATGCAGTCTGTCGGCTGTCTGGCGTTTCAGCCAAAATAGTATCAACATCATCGATAAAACCCATCCGTAGCATTTCATCGGCTTCATCGAGAACTACGGTTTTAAGTTGATCCAGCTTTAAACTTTTGCGTCGCAAATGATCGAGTAATCTGCCGGGCGTACCGACTACAACATGCGCACCACGACTCAGTGAACGCAATTGGCCGCGCATATCGGCACCACCGTAAATAGGTAGTACGTGAAAGTTTTTAAGGTTGCGGGCGTAAACTTGAAATGCCTCGGCAACTTGAATGGCTAGCTCACGGGTTGGCGCTAACACTAAGGCTTGCGGGCTAGTTTGTTTTAAATCGATATTCGCTAATATCGGCAATGCAAAGGCTGCGGTTTTACCGGTACCCGTTTGGGCCTGTCCGATAATATTCTTACCCTCAAGAATCATTGGAATACTTTTGGCTTGAATAGGTGACGGTGTTTCGTAGCCGAGTTGCTTTAGCGAGCGCAATATTGGCTCTGGCAGACCTAGGTCCGAGAATGGAACTTGCACGGTTTCTTCTTGCATGATGTTGATGCCTGGGTAATTGACTACTATGCCAAACAACCTTATCTAACACTCGAGCAAGCCAACTAAGCGCTTATATCGAATTTAGATCTTTAGTTGTTAATAGTTCAATTGTTCCTTGGCTTTAAGATACGACCTAAGGTCGTGAGACAACTATGCGTTTTAGACATATGCGCTTTAAATACATATGTGCTGTTAGACATCGTTGCAAGCCTGAACACCCAAACGTGATGTTGTTAGTCAACATCAATGCAGAGACGTAGATCAATGCAGGGACAGAGTAGCGAGGTAAAAGGGAGGCGCATTGTACAGGTTTTGCCAGCATTGCAAAGTGTTAAGACTCGGCCTAAAGCGGTTATATTGCAGTAAAGCGCACGCTATTGACGCAAAATGGCGACACTAGGTCGCCATTTTGCTGCTTCTATTTGCTAAACAGTTGCTAGCTAGGCTAACGATTTAGCTGTGGTTTGAATGTCAATTTGAGTCTATGTCATTCAATCCACAGGTAAAAATCATGGCTTAGCCAGATTACTTATGCCGCTGCAACTTGCTCGCGGAAAGGTTTGATCATATTGTCTGCGTACCAGTTAATCATCTGGGTTTTCTCTTCAACAGATTTGTCATCCGCTTCTTGGCCGTAAACATCGCGGAAGGCGATAATCACCTCGGTTACGCCAATCGCATGTAACTGCATTAAGCCATCGACTGAAAACGAATCGTGTGACATAGCCTGAATTTGGAAAGGTAAATGGTCTCGACCGTATTCTTTACGGAAGGCATTAATTTGATCAATCATCGCTTTGTATTCTTCGATTTTGCCACCGGCAGCAATCCAGCCATCACCCAAGCGCGCGGCGCGTCTCAGCGCAGGTTTTGCGTGGCCGCCGACCAATAATGGGACATGAAAATCAGGCACAGGAGTTAGCTTAATCGGCGCCATATTAAAAATTTCGCCTTGGTAACCAAAGTATTCGCCGGTCTCAAGACCGTTGAGGATCTCCATCATCTCATCCATTCGCTTGCCGCGTTTTTCCCAGGCGATTTGCGTGGCTTCAAAATCTTCTGGCCATGGGCTGATGCCAACACCAAAATCAAAGCGATCGCCAATAAGCGCGGCCATGCTGGTTAACTGCTTTGCAACCATAGCGGGTTGGCGAACGGCTAATTTAACCACCGATGTTGAAAAGCGGATTTTCTTGGTTTGTGCTGCAAGGTAAGGAATTGCAATAAAGGGTTCAATAAACGGAACGCCGTCCAAAAATTCGCGCGTGCCGTCGCTGTTGTAAGGATAGACATCAGACCCTTTTTCCGGATAACAGATACTGTCGGGGAAGGTAAAGGTATCAAAGCCAGCTTCTTCTGCGGCTTGGCATAAGGGTAAATATTGATCTGCTGGACACATGGTGGCGTGGAAGGCGAATTTCATAACATCGTTCTCGTTAGCGTATGTTTATTGTTTGGCCGAGGCGAAATAGCTTGCGCGATCGGCAATGTTTTTTTGTTCTCCATTATTCATAGTTTGGAGATCAATACAGCAACGTTATACGCCATACAATCCTGATTGGATTTATTAAATAGGGCGTTTGTTCTTATTGTCGCTGGATATGGCTGGCAATGATAGTGGTTTTCAATCGTCCAAGACACAGCTTTTAACTATTAAATCAATTGCTTAGCAATGCTTCTGTCTAGGGAGTTTTTACTTGTCGATATATGACATTAAGGTCTCGTGAAAATGCAGGATTCTAATTTCTTGTTCATTTAAATGCAGTTGCTTAAACGCGCTGGAATTCATACCCGCTTGAATACGTGGCAAATTAAACAAGTCTTCATCTAACACTTCACCACCGGGTAATACATCGCCGATTTTAAAATCGGGCGTGGCTTTAAAAAATTGCCGTTTGGGACGCTCAACTTCCAGCGCTGGCGAGTTGGCCAAATTTATAAAATCAAAAAACATTTTATTCGGATCGGTGGGGTGCGGCCGATGCATAAACACCCAAACGAACATGGAGTGGGTATTAAAAGTCACGTTAGGAAATAGTGTGTAATGAAAGTCATCACACATCTGAGCTTCGTTAAGTTCAGAAAAATCGGCACCCATACTTGGGCCAAAGGCTTTTATTGCTTCGGCAAAAGCAGTGCGTGCGTCGGCTGGGCTGCCGTCAAAGTTTTCGATACCCACGCGCTCTAAAAACATTTCTTTCATTTGTGCGGTTACTGTGCCGGCACCTTTATGTCTTGGGCTGGCTTGCACTTCCGGAAAAATCATCCGCGTATGTTTGTCATAACAATCGTAACTGGTATTGACGTCGTCACTAAAAGCCATGGTCCAAGTATGCGTGGCGGCAATATGATAGGCCTCGTTAAAAGCATCAACGCTGGCTTTCCAGTTGCAATCAATTTCTATGGTGCAGTCAAAATCCACTTTCCAGTTTTCAAAATGATAAGGGTCAAGATGTTCTGGAATCACGCCTAAGTAATCTGCAAGCGGTTCGGCCTTTGGGTTGAGATTAATGAAAATAAAACCGGCCCAGCTATCGCAATTAACCGGCTGCAGTTTTAAATCATCAGCGGGTAAACCTTGCGGGAATTTTTCAGGATCAAGCGCTTTTTTTAAGCTGCCGTCAATATCGTATTGCCAGCCATGAAATTTGCAAAAAAATCGCTGTGCATTGCCAATGCCATGATCGCATAGGCGATTGCCTCTATGCATACAGACGTTATAACGAGCTGCCAGTGAATCATCATGTTGGCGAATAATTAAAATCGATTCATTGCCAATATCATAACTAAAGTAATCGCCGGCATTAGGAATATCAGACTCGCGACCCGCCATTAACCAAGTGCGCTGCCACATATGTTGCCATTCTTGCTTGGCAAATTCGGCGCTGGTATAACGCTCTTTGGGAATAGGTTTAAATTCCAGCTTGGGGTCGGGCGCGCGATCCATTGGGGTTGGCATAAGATGCTCTTGTTATTAAATAAGTGGATGGGAATTATTTATCAAACGGCGGCGTAAGGGGATGACGGAAAGTTTAGCTTGGTGTGTGCGCCGATGAATTTGTATCTAAGCGCTCTAGCGCCCAATGAATATGCTCATCAAGCAAGTCTGAGATTCCTTTTCTTGATTGCAGGGCTGCAATAGTTTGCGCGGTTTTATCATTATCTTGCTTGCTATTTCCCAAGCCAACCGCCAGATTGCGTAACCATCGCTGATAGCCGATGCGTCTAATCGCTGAGCCTTCGGTTTTTTTCTCAAACTCTTGTTCTGTCCATAAAAATAACCCCAACATATCGGCATCGTCTAAACCGTGGCGCGGTTTAAAATCCTGTTCATCGGTTGGTTTGGCAAACTTATTCCAAGGGCAGATAATCTGGCAGTCGTCGCAACCAAACACCCGGTTGCCAATTAAGGGCCTTAAATTAATCGGGATGCTGCTTTTAAGTTCAATCGTTAAATATGAAATACATTTTCGTGCATCCAATTCAAACGCACCATTAAAAGCCTTGGTCGGGCAGATATCCAAACAGGCCGTGCAGCTACCGCAGTGCTTGCTGGTTTGCGGTGTATCAATCGGTAGTGGCAAGTCGGTAAAAAGCTCGCCTAAAAAAAACCAAGAGCCCATAGTGGAATTGATTAGCATGGTGTTTTTGCCTATCCAGCCCAGCCCAGCTTTTTCAGCAAATGCTCGCTCTAATACCGGGGCGCTATCAACAAAAGCTCGCTGCGAGCGCTCGCCGGTATGCTCAACAATTTTATCGGCTAAGGTTTTTATTCGTTTGCGAATCAGCTTGTGATAGTCGCGACCTAAGGCGTAGCGAGATAAATAGGCTTTGTCGGGATGATCCAATAACTTGACTGTTTCAACATTGGGAGGCAAATAATCCATTCGCAGACTAATGACCCGCAGGGTTTTTTCATGCAGTGCAGCAGGGTCTTTGCGCAAGGCTTCACGATCAGCCATATAGCTCATTTCGCCATGCAGTTGTTTATCCAGCCAACGACGTAAGTGTTCACTGTGTTCACCGGTATCGGTGTCGGTAATGCCGACTTGCTGGAAACCCAGCTCGCGCCCCCAGAGTTTTATATTGGCGGCAAGCGAGTCTAGCTCAACGGTGCTCAGAGATTTTGACGCTTCTGTCATGCCGTCGCTCATAGCGGTGACACCGCGCTTAATGGCGCTGATACCGATTGCTTGTTTATTTGCTGATTTAACATTGATATCGTATTTTTATGCTGCTGATTAATTGAGTCTTTCACAGAAATAAACCGTGAGCTCGATAGCCGTAGGCTCGTATAATAGCGGTTTTATCGCTATCTTTTTGGTTTTATAACCGTATCTTGGATTTTATATAGCGTTGTAGAGTAGCGATGTTATTAAATAAAAACCTGACACGACTAAAGCAATCATGATGAGACTCCCGCTTGATGCAATTTAACAGCAAAACAATGCCAGCCGCTTGGCAGCCAATTGAGCAGCTCCCCGATCGCCTCTATACCGCTGATCAGGTGCGAGCTATTGATGCCGCCGCAATCGCCGCCGGTACGCCGGGCATTGTGCTAATGAGCCGTGCTGCTCGCGCGGTGCTGGAGGCCTTATTAGATTGGTCTGCATCCAATACTGCATCCCAAGCTAACAGTATTTGTGTGTTGTGTGGCACGGGTAATAACGCCGGTGATGGTTATTTAGTCGCGCGCTTTGCTTTAGAGCGTGGTATGACGGTGACATTATTTGAAGTTGCCGATCCGACACGTTTAAGTGGTGATGCTTTGCTAGCACGCAACTCGGCGCTAGATGCAGGTGTAAAACCACTGGATTTTAAGCAGTTAGAGAAAAGTGATTTAAAGGTCGATATGATTGTTGACGCTTTACTAGGAACCGGTATTAGCGGTCTGGTTCGGCCCAATTACGCTGCGGCTATTGCAAAAATTAATGCCTCCGCCGCGCCAGTCGTGGCTGTCGATATTCCTTCAGGTATTGTCTGCAATACTGGCGCAGTTGCCGGTGATCAAGCGGTGATTGCCGACCTTACTGTTAGCTTTATCGCCTTAAAGCGCGGCTTGTTTACCGGAGCTGCGGTAGATTACGTCGGCAATATTGTTTTTGCCTCGCTTGATGTGGTTGATGTGGTGAGTGAAACTGGTCAGCCAGCTTCTCGTTTACTAAAGCTTTCTGGGCAAGCAAAAAAAATCCCCCGTCGTGGTCGCAACGCCTATAAAAATCAATCGGGTCATCTATTAGTCATTGGCGGCGACTATGGTATGGCAGGCGCGCCATTATTAACGGCAACTGCGGCACTGCGCTGCGGAACCGGTTTGGTCACGGTCGCTACCCGCCCTGAGCATATTGGCGCTATTGTGAGCCGTCAGCCGGATTTAATGGCGATTGGTATTGAAAAAACCTCGGCGCTGGCCAAGTTAATTGATCGAGCCAGCGCTATAGTCATCGGGCCGGGTTTAGGTATGGGGTCGTGGTCGCAGCAACTATTGCAGCAAATCAAACAGTTA
>CAJQQO010000339.1 GCA_905480475.1 uncultured Pseudomonadales bacterium
CTGGTAACAACTTAGATCAAATTTTTAGTGGTCCAAACGATAAAGCGTTAACTGAAGGTGTTATCGGTAAAGTGAGTTTAGCGTGGTCACCTAACGATGATCAGCTTTTCTACGCCACTTGGTCCGAAGGCTTTAGGCCGGGTTTTCTAAATCGCCCGGGCGGTAGCACTAACGGCGTTTATACCGTGCCTTTCTCATTCGATACTGACGAAGTAAATAGCTATGAAGTTGGTGTTAAGCTCGATATGCTTGATGGCAATCTACGTATCAATGCCGATATGTTTAATATCTATATAGAAAATTTGCAGGTGGGTATTTTTGATGCCGGCATTACCAATTTGTTTTTTGCTGACAATGCCGCAGACGCCGAAGTCTCTGGGTTAGAAGGCGATTTTATTTGGCTACCTGGGATTGAAGGCTTAACGTTAAGCGGGGGTGTTTCTGTACTAGACACAAAAATCACTAATAGTTTTGTTACCAACTTTGTGCAAGAGGGTGATGAGTTAGCTTTTGCGCCAGAACTGCAGTGGAATTTGCAAGCTCGCTACGAGTGGGAGTTAAGCTCAGGTCTAACTGCCCACGTTATGCCTAATATTAGCTATTCGGATGAAGCGGTCACCGATATTGTGGTGTCCAATCGTACCAAGATCGATGATTGGACATTGGTAGGCTTAACTGCTGGCGTTACTAGCGATACCTGGTCAGCCGAGCTTTATATGGAGAACCTGACTGACGAGCGCGCTGAGATTTCTGGCAACGCAACGTTTAATCGGGATCGTATCACTGTCGTACGTCCACGTACTGCGGGTGTTAGATTGTCATACGATTTTTAACCGTACTGCATAATCATTAAATAATAAATAAGGCAATAGTGAGGCCCGGCTATATAATAGCGGGGCCTTATTTTTTGGAGCGCGGAAAAACTTAACGTGACTGAACTCATTCAACACAACGAAAAATTCGATACCGCCGGTATTCAAAAAAAGATCGCCAGCGGTCAATTGGATCAAGCGCTTGCCGAATTACAGCGGGTGCTTAATCAGGATGCCAATAACCCTGATGCCAACTATATGGCGGCAGTGTGTTACCGCTATCAAAATAATTATCCTCAAGCGCAGCAGAGCCTCGACGCTTTAAAAGATTTAGCCTTAGACAAAGGCCGAGTTTATCAGGAGCAAGGGCATCTCTATCGTGCGCAGGGTTCAAACCCCAAAGCCTTGGCAACGTATCAAACCGCATGCCAACTTAACTCTGCATTGCTTGCCAGCTGGAAAGCGCAGGCTGAACTTTTTGCTGCGATTGGCGATACGGCAGCGGCGCAGCAGGCGCAAGCGCAGTTACACCGCATGCAGGCACTGCCTAAGGCATTGCTTGCAGCTACGGATTTGATGGCGCAAGGTAAGATTCTAAAAGCCGAAGCCTTATGCAAGCAGTTTTTACAGCAATCGCCGACGCACGGCGAAGCGATGAGACTGCTGGCCAGTATTGCGCTACAGCTTGGCTCGCTAGAAGAGGCCGAGTTTATCCTAGAAAGTGCTATTGAATTCGCACCGGATAATACGCAAATCAAAATTGACTACATTGGTATTTTACGCAGAAGACAAAAATTTGAAGTGTCCATGCTTGCTGCCGAGCAGCTCTACCAATCGGATATTAACAATCCTCAGTTTCAGTCGATCTTAGCGATTGAAAAACTGCAGGTCGGAGAGTATGAGGCGGCTATAGAATTATTCGATGCCGTGCTTAAAACATTACCTGGCGATGCGATTACCCATACGTCTAAGGGGCATGCACTAAAAACATGGGGTAAGCAGGGCGAGGCGATTGACAATTATCGGGCGGCGATAAGGCACAATCCTAGTCACGGCGAGGCGTATTATTCTTTGTCGAACCTAAAAACCTACCAATTTAGCGATGTCGAAATCGAAGCAATGCTCGACCTCGAAAAGGGTGATGCTTTGAGGCCGGGAAACGACGTATACCTTTACTTTGCTCTTGGCAAAGCCTTTGAAGACAAGGGCGATTGGGGTTTGTCATTTACTTATTACCAAAAGGGCAATCGGGTTAAAAAACTGCAAAGTAGTTATAGCGCAGAAAAAATGACTGAAGAGCTTCTCTCGCAACGAAGCTTTTTTAATACAGAAAATATCGAACGTCTGGGTCGTGATGGTTATCCAAATGCAGCACCCATATTTATTGTCGGCCTGCCGCGTGCGGGTTCTACACTATTAGAACAAATTCTATCCTCGCACAGCATGGTTGACGGTACTCTAGAATTACCTCACATGCTTTCTATCGCGCAAAAACTTAGGCGCAAGGGTCGGCAGAAGGCCGGCACAACATACCCGGAGCTTATTGAGAGATTAACAGCAGAAGATCGTTATGCGCTGGGTAAGCAGTATATTGATGAGACAAAGATTCACCGCGGTGATGCGCCATTCTTTATCGACAAGATGCCTAACAATTTCCGTCATATTGGGCTGATAAAAACTATTCTTCCCAACGCTAAAATTATTGATGCTCGCAGATTTCCTGTAGCCTGTTGTTTTAGCGGCTTTAAACAATTGTTTGCCGAGGGTCAGGAGTTTTCTTACAGCCTCGATGATATTTCGCAGTACTATAATGACTATGTGACGCTGATGGATCACTGGGATGAGGTTATTCCCGGCGGCGTGTTGCGAGTGCTATACGAAGATGTCACTGCCAATATCGAAAACCAAGTCACTCGTATACTCGATTATTGTGGTCTGCCATTTGAAAATGCTTGTTTGGATTTTCATAAAACCGAGCGCGCTGTTCGTACTGCTAGTTCAGAGCAAGTGCGACAACCACTTTATCAAAGCGGTGTTGACCATTGGCAAAACTATGAGGCGTACTTAGAGCCACTTATTGACAATCTCGCGCCGTCGCTAAAGCAATATAAATAATAAGTGGTCAGCGGACTGCGACGGTTTTTATTCTTGAAGGTGTCTTTCGCGAAGGTTTCTTTCTTAAAGTTTTTTTTCTTAAAGGTATCGTTCCTAAAGATGCACCGCATCTTAGAAAGTCTCCGACCTCCAATGGGTTTCACTGCTGTCAGCCTGTCCTGCCATATTATTGTGCGCTAGCGTATTGTGTTGGTGCGAACATCATAAAATGATCCAGCTTCAATCGCCTATAAAAATTGCAACTACTTGTTAAATAGCTATATTTTTACCTTGGCATAGCCGTTGCAAATACTCGGTCAGTGCTTGAGATTCCTGATAGAAACTAGCAAAAGCTAATACTGATCATTGATAAATATTCTTAGCTATCGGGACAAATGCATTAAGTACGCGTAGTGCATTAAAAATAGATGACTAGGGTTCCGACATCGATGTGAATCATCGATGTGTCTGGTCCGAGAGTTATCGACCTCCCACTATCAGGAGGTTACACGGAGGGATAAAAGCCCGGGAGACCTTAAACGGGATCTCTTGCCCCAAAAATTTAACGTGTAGCCCAGTGGAGGCGTATCATGAAAGTCCTTACATCGAAAACAGTCCTATCAAAAGCAAGTTCAATTCAACAGACATTGTCTTACTCACTTAGTCAGTTTGCTAAAACCGCAACCGCAGCTTTGGCCGCGTCTGTTATCAGTATGGCCGCGCAAGCCGCGGAGCCATTAAAAATCGGCTATAGCGATTGGCCCGGATGGGTCGCATGGGAAGTGGCGATTGAAAAGCAATGGTTTAGTGCGGCAGACGTCGAGGTAGAGTTTGAGTGGTTCGATTACGTCGCCTCTATGGATGCATTTGCAGCGGGTAAACTTGATGCTGTCGCAATGACTAACGGCGATACTTTGGTTACCGGTGCGACTGGCGCACAGGGCGTTATGATTATTATCAATGATTTCAGTAACGGCAACGATATGGTTGTTGCACAGCCCGGTATTAAATCGGTCGCGGATTTGAAGGGCAAAAAGGTCGGTGTTGAAGTTGGCTTTGTTGGCCACTTGTTACTGCTTAACGCATTGGAAAAAGTCGGCTTAAGCGAAGATGTTGTCGAGCTGGTTAATGTGCCGACTAACGAAACGCCTCAGGTGCTGGCTTCGGGTGATGTCGATGCGATTGTTGCTTGGCAGCCTAATTCTGGTCAGGCATTAGATCAGGTGCCAGGTTCTACAGCCATTGCGTCTTCAGCCGACGAGCCCGGACTTATCTTTGATGTGTTGGCTGTTAATCCAGCCTCACTTGCCTCACGCAAATCCGATTGGGAAAAAGTCGCCAAGGTTTGGTACCAAATTGTTGACTATATCAATGATGAAAAAACGCGAGACGATGCCATCAATATTATGGCGGCTCGTGTAGGTCTAAGCCCGGAGCAGTATGCACCTATCCTAACAGGCACAAAGATTATGAGCTTGGAAGAAGCCAAAGC
>CAJQQO010000340.1 GCA_905480475.1 uncultured Pseudomonadales bacterium
TTGATCCCTATATGCAGCAGCCTATTTTTGAAAAGCGTGATCGAGCGAGAGAGCGCTTGGAGGAAATCATTACTGCAATAGTTGATGAGCGTCGCGCTAGTGGTAAAGAGTATAACGATGCATTGGCGACGTTTATGCAGGGCACTTATGCAGACGGCACATTTCTTAATGGCACCGAGATAACGGGTTTGGTTATAGCAACTATTTTTGCCGGTCATCATACTAGCTCAGGTACAGCGACATGGATGCTTACCGAGTTAGCAAGACATCCCAATGAAACTGTTGAAATTATTGCAGAGCTTAACGATATTTACCAAGATGGTAACGAGCTTAGTCACAATGCCTTGCGCGAAATGCCTAAGATGGAAGCCTTTGTGAATGAAGTGTTACGCATGCATCCGCCGCTAGTAGTATTAATGCGTAGGGTAATGAATGATATTGAATACAAGGATTACTTGATTCCCGCGGGTAAAACCGTAGCGATATCGATTTTTGGTTCGCATAGAAATCCAGAGTTTTTTCCTGATCCGGACGTATTTGATTTTACTCGCGAAGCGCCGGAGAACTTGTTTGCCTATATACCCTTCGGTGGTGGTCGTCATAAATGTGGCGGTAATGCCTTTGCATTGCTGCAACTAAAAGCTATATTTAGCGCTTTGCTACGTCACTATACTTTTGAGTTGGCCGATAAGTCCGATAATTATGTCGATGATTTATCTGGTATGGTATTGCGTCCGCAAAGTCCTTGCCGCTTGCGGTATAAAAAACGAAAATCTGTCTAATAAAAAATCGTCACGTTTTATAGAACGGATCAAAGAAAAATGAAGATAAAGGTCGATTTGGATTTATGTCAGGGGCATAGTGTTTGTATAGCAGAGGCCCCAGAGGTTTTTGATGTTATTGAAAGCACCGATGGCTATCCACAAGTGCTAGTGTTAGATAAATCACCCTCCGAAGAACTTTATACAAAAGTTCGCGCAGCTGCAAAATACTGCCCCAATAATGTCATTACCTTGATAGAGGATTAACAGTGCGAACATTAATTACCGGTGCTACCGGCTTTGTGGGTTCGCATGTGGCACGACAGTTACTCGACGCAGGCCACGTAGTGCGTTTATTGGTTCGCGATCAAAGCAAAGCACAAAAGCTATTAATCGATCTTGGTATTGCTGTTGATAGTGAGAAATGTGAATTACTAGTGGGTGATATTACTAATGCGCAGCAAATGGAAAGTGCAGTAGCGGGATGTACAGCATTGGTTCATGCGGCTGCAGGTACGCCTATTGCCTTGCCATCAAAGGATGAGTTATTTGCAGTGAATGTTGGCGGCACAAAAAATATCGTCGGCGCTGCGGTAAAAGCCGGTTTGAATTCCATTGTGCATATCTCCAGTGCAACGGCGGTATTTAATGCCGATGCCAGTAAAATCGACCTCGATGCCCCTTTGCTTATGCCTGATATGCCTTATGGCCGCAGTAAAGTTGAGGCCGAAAATTATGTGCGTGAGCAGCAAGCGGCTGGTGCGCCGGTTTCCATTGTTTATCCTTCGGGTATTTTTGGCCCGGATGATCCGGGTTTTTCCGATACCTTTAAAGCCCTGTGCCACCGTATACATAATGGTTTTAGATTATTTGATAACGGCGGTATGCAGCAGGTTGATGTTCGTGATCTCGCGGCTTTTGTGGCGTCCTTAGCACTTAATGGTGAAAGCTCGGAAAGTAATGGCAGGCATTTGGTGGTAGGCAATTATTTATCTTGGGTTGAGCAAGCCGACTTAATAGAGCAGGTCTCTGGCGCTACGCTTGAACGCATACCGGCTAAAGGGTGGAAGATGCGTTTAATAGGCCGGATGATGGATGTAATCCGCATGGTAAAAACGGTAGATACACCGATATCCGCAGAGACTATGCGTTATGCGACGCAATGGCCGAAAATGCAAAACAGTAGTGAAATAAAAAGTCGGGGTATTGCTTTTCGCGACCCCGCCGAATCGTATATTGATAGTTTAACCGGCTTATTAAATGCCGGGTATTTAAAGCCCGAACAAGTACCAAGGTTAGCGGTTAAACAATAATAACTTGCTAAGCTTTTTCTAAAGCGGACTAGGGGCTTTCTAATTGCTCTTTAGTGATATTAATACGCGAGCGCAGATAATCTTTTTCATAATTATTATCCGATGTTTGTTTCGCTCGCTCTAATAAATACTCTAGCACTTCCAGTCTTAGTCCTAGCGCGGCAATTTCTTGGGTGCGGCTTAATGGTTCAGCAGCTAAGGCAATTTCCAGAAAGTGTAAGGCTTTCACGGCTTGCTGTTGTTGAAAATGGTGCTGGGACTTTTCAAGTAAGCGCTCAACACTCGCTAGTTCGGCAAGGTCTTGATAGATCGTTCTAATCGGCACTGGATACAACTCGGTTGTGCTATCAAAGTGAAACCAAGTCGCATAGTATTCCCAAATACTTTTTACTGCCCATGAGACTTTGCCATGTTCTTGCGTTAGCGCCAACTCTTCGGGCAAGCTAATTTCATCCATTAATTGGTAAACGGTTTTTCCTGCGTTCATACCTTCAATAACTTGATCGTGAACATATTGCACTGCGTCGCGCATTCTTATCATGCCCGCTTTAATATTGTCTTTACCGATAATCGCTTCGTGGTGGCTAGGCACAATCATCTCTGGCCCTAACGCAATCAGTTTATCCAGTGATTGAATATACTCAATGGGTTTGCGAACCTTTTCGCCACGCATGGTAAAAACATTAGGAAACTGCGGCCATAGTGGGCCAAAAAAATCACCGCTAAAAAGAATTTTTTGATCGGCCAACCATAAACTTAAATTATCTGCACCTTCAGCGCCGGGTGTGGATAGCACTGAGAATTTAACGCCGCCTTGTTCAAAATTATAGTCGCGGTGGTCCACTAAAATAGTGGGCTCAACACCGCCGTAACGAAACATCTCTTGAGTGGTGGGTTTTTCTGGTAGCCATGGAAAGACAATACGATTGCGCGTCCAGAAGTAAGGTTCAAGTTCGCTAAGGTAACGCTGCTCTTCGGCATATTCCAAGTGGGTAACAATCTCGGTATTCTTTTCGCGCCAAAATTTGGTGCCGCCGATATGATCGGCATGCGAGTGACTTAAAATGATATGGGTAAGCTCACCTTGTTGCTTTTCTTTTAATACCTTTATTTGTTTAGCCGCTTGAATCGAGATACCACTATCAAATAACACGCTGCCTTCGCTGGTGGTAATTAAATGGGTATTCGCTATTCCGCTTGCTTGATAGACATTATCCGCCAGTGCGCGTAATTCAATGGGAATATTATGAAAACCGCCAGCGACATCACTAGGCATGTTGCGCTGCGCGATATTACCAATCACCTCGGCGGTTTTTAACTGCGCTTTTTTCTTTATGCTGTCGCCGCCACTGCCATTAAGATAAAACCAGGCGGCCGCTATTAGTGCGATAACAATTAATACTAGTGGTTTAGAGATGCCACGCTGATAACTAGGGCATTGTGAACGCTTACGCTTTAGACGAAAAATATTATTCATTGCGATATTCCACATTATTCATT
This sequence comes from uncultured Pseudomonadales bacterium, assembly GCA_905480475.1. GTDB lineage: Bacteria > Pseudomonadota > Gammaproteobacteria > Pseudomonadales > UBA7434 > UBA7434. The sequence continues at coordinate 3,575 of CAJQQO010000340.1, forward strand.
GTTAGCTTTCCGCGGCAAAAAAAATTATTGACTGCTTGGATAAACGAAAATTGGTGATGACCAAGCGCGTTCACGATTGGGCGCTAGGCAATTATCTTCACTATCAGTGCGAAAGTCACCATAGCAAGGGTCAACATCGATACAGACTCCATTAGCATCACGTTTACAGCGGAGGCCGCCAGCATTAATAGCGGGTGATGCTTGTTGAATCGCTCGCGCATAATATATAGTTTGGCGGTTAGACTCGGTGAACTCGGCGTCGGTAAAGCTCACTTCACAACTGCTTTGATTAGTCGGGCAATCAAAACTTTGCCATGGATCTTCTATGAGTTTTTCAAGCGGTTCATTCGGGTAAGCTTGCGGACGGATTCGGACGATTTCAATTTTCTCTACAACTTTGCGTGTATCGCCGGGGTTATAACACTCACCTAGACAAAGGTTTTCCAACTGTTCAGCATCAATAGCATCATCAATATAGCTTGGGCAGCCGGGTAACTGCTGGTAATCACCAATCGCTTTAACTTGAAATTGCGGCGCGACGGAACTGCTAACACTTGAACCCATGGGATACACATTTTCTTGTTCAACTAAATCAAACCATAAAAGAATTCTATCACCTGAGGTTGCATAAACTTCTTTTTCGCTTAAGCCTTGCCAGATCGCTTCACGCTGTCGGTTGTCGCTGTGTACTGCTACCAATCCACCGGTTAACCAAAACGAGGCTTGTCTTTCCATATTGCGTTTACGATTTAAGCCGATATCTGACATTTCGGATAATGAAATTGAATACGGATGCGGCTCGCGTTTATCGTTGGCAAGTTGCCTAGCCATTTTTTTACTTTGCACACCATGCGCTTCGGTTGAACCTAGTCGCCCAAGTTCTTTGTAACCGGTGCCTGCTCTAGCGCTATGATTGTCACTTGAGCCAATAAAGCCAAAACGAAAATTCAACGGCTTTTGTTGCTCGTCAAAATGAGTTATCGCCAAAGCGTATTGTGCGGTAGTGCCAGGTCTATGATCCATTCCAGCATTAAAACAATCGTCGCATTGGCCGCAATTAAGCCAGTCATTGGTTGTTTGTCCCGGCACAGTAAGATGGCCAGATACACCTGCGTCAATAAAGTTCTGCTGGGCTAGCAGCTCGCGTTGTTCGCATTCTTGTTGATCAATGCCCGCTGAGTCGCAACGCTCACGAATAATTTTACCGGCGCGCCAGCAGCAGGGTTCATAGTTATCGCTAGGTGATGGGCAGTAAGCGCGGTTTTCGATATCGTAGGCGACTGCACGCCAGTCGCGGTATTCTTCGGAGTTGCCATGGCCAGAATATAATTCAAATAAAAATTGTTGCTCTGGACTATGTTGGGCCAAATTTAATTGCTTATCAAAAGTGGTTCCCGGCGGAGTATTAAGCCCCCAAGCATTGCCATGCGGGATAACCATATGCTCAAACCCCCATTGGTTTAATTTTGCAAATAGGGTTTGTGGATCTTTGGCGGTTTCATGGCAGTCATCGGGTAACTGGGTGCTGTCAATATCCTTTGCGCATTTAGCTGTCTCTGCAATCTCATCATAGTATTGTTGAATACCTTGATAATAAGCGCGGTTTTTAAAATCGCGTAGCGCTAATAAATTAGAAGCCAGCGCGCCCATTGGGGCTTTACCGAGTTGGTCTTGCGGCGCGGCAATCGGCCTGCTGGGAACTTTGTCGTCTTCAGTATCAAGAAAGATGACATTTTTATGGCCGTAGTGTTGTTTGGCATCGTAGTGACTTACCTGGCTCCATTCCCAACCTAAAAAGGTGACTAGATCGGGTTCGCTGTTGTTAGTGTTGTTGCTATTGTTGCCGCCGCCATTACTGATGGCATTACATTCACGTACGGCATCTTTGGTTTCTTGCCAGCGCAGTGGTGTTAAGCCTTCGGCGTGATCGTTAATACTCCAAAAATCTAAGGCCGAACAATAGCGCGCAAAATCACAAGCCATCGCTGGTGGTCGTGAGCCGCCGCCACCCATAATAGGTAAGGCGGTAATAAAGGCGTCGGGAGAAAAAGTAGTATGCACGTGCAAGTCGCCAAACAAGATGGGCTTACGCGGATGATGAATAGTTTGTACGTCTTGGACTTGCGTTGCGCTTTGATTAGCACTTAGTTGCCGCGCGTATTTATCTGCGACGATCTCTGGCGGAGTGACAAAATCGTTTGCCGCGCCGGGCTCTTGATGTCTATCGCAACCGTTAAGCAGTAGTAGCGTGACAAACAATAAAGCAAAAGCGTTAGAAGAGAAATATTTGAAGCTGATTTTCATAGGCTTATATTTTTGAGCTTTATTGTCGATTCGACTAAAAATTGAGCTTATTGGCAGCGTAATTATAATTTGTATTGTAAGACTGGTACTAATGGCTAAGTCCTAATATCTTAGAACTAATAGCAAGGGTTGTAGAGTATCTCTATTAGAAGCTGAGCAATGATAGGTCAATATGATGAAGGAATTGTCGTTGAGAAGGAATTACTAGCGGTCAATGTTAATAGGGGTATGTTAGTAGCAGGCAGTAGAGCGCAATGTGTATTGACTGGCAGAGAAATGTATCAGGAGTAAGGGGGAAAAAGAGAAAAAGGATAGCGTTCAAAAAAACTAATTTCCCACTCAGAGTGTTTGGCTAGCTCGCCAAACACTCTGAGTGGAGATTAATCGATTAACTTGCTGCGGCTAACTCAGCAGTGTTATGAGAACTTAGCGTTGCTGAATTGTCTGTTTGAAGATCCAATTGAACAATGGTTTTTGCATTATCAAGCATACGATTTGAGAAGCCCCATTCGTTATCGTACCAGCCTAACACCTTAACGGTGTTGCCAATGACTTTGGTTTGGGTGCTGTCAAAAATACATGAAGCAGGGTGGTGATTAAAATCAGTTGATACCAATGGCAAAGTATTAACAGCCAAAATGCCATTCAGCGTAGTGTTGGCCGCATCATTAATAATGCTATTAATTTCTTCAACAGAACTGCTGCGTTTGGCTTCAAAAGTAAAATCAACCAAAGAGGTATTGATGACCGGTACGCGAACCGCAAGCCCATCCAGTTTTCCTTTAAGTGAAGGAATGACTTCACCAATAGCCGTTGCTGCACCGGTTTTAGTTGGAATCATTGAGTGCGTAGCAGAGCGGGCACGTCTTAGGTCCGTGTGGTAAACATCGGTTAGCACTTGATCGTTAGTATAGGAGTGAATCGTGGTTGCCAAGCCAGATACAATACCAATCGTTTCATTTAGCGCAAAAGCCAGCGGTGCTAAACAGTTAGTGGTACATGAGGCATTAGAAATAATTTTATGTTCGGCGGTTAACACTGAATGATTAACACCATGAACAATAGTGGCATCCAAATCACTACCCGGCGCAGAGATTAGTACGCGTTTGGCACCGGCAGTTAGATGTTGTCCGGCGGCATCGCGGCTGGTAAATAGACCGGTGCACTCCATGACCAAATCAATATTCATTTCGGTCCAAGGTAAGGCTTTGGGATCACGCTCGGCGATAACTCGAATCGCATCACCATTAACAATAATATCCTGACCCTTTACTTCAACCGTGCCGGCAAAGCGACCATGGGCGGTATCGTACTGAAGTAAGTGGGCATTGATATCAACAGAGCCAAGGTCATTGATAGCGACAATGGAATACGGCAGGTTTGCGCCTGCGGCTTGTCGTTCGTAATAGGCTCTTAAGACGTTTCTACCGATTCGACCAAAGCCGTTGATTGCTATACGAAACATAATTATCTCCTGCGCATCGCGCTGAGCCGGTCTACCCTACGCCAATCGTATGGAGGCTCTTGTAAGTAATAAAACTACATATTTGACGTAGTATAAACACAGTATTGGGTATATATGTAATTAAATTACGATAAGTGCGGCGTTTTTCACGCTTATATGTCGCTTTTGAGCTTTGGCTTTTCGTGATGCCATATTGATACTGCGAGCTGGAGGTGGACGAAAATAGGGGGAGTGTCAAAAGCTAATGATTTAGTGATGGATGCCGCTCTATGTATCACCAAAACTTATGTTGTTTGCGGGGCGTTTTATAAGGGCAGCACAGGTCGAATGCCAAGCTAAGGAATAGTTAAGTGCTAGCGGGTCTAGAAGTTAAGTGATTGAATTTTAAGGGTGAAATCTCAGCGGACTGGCTTTTTGGTTTGAGCAACGGAGGCTTTAACCTCGCGAAGATGTTCGGCAAAGTCATTACCTAAGGCTAACGCAACGCCGGTCGCGAGAATATCCAATATTGAGAGTTGCGCGATGCGAGACGTCATGGGGGTATACATATCGGTATCTTCGCCATTACCCACGGTCAAAACCAGTTGGCAGCAATCTGCCAGCGGCGAATTGAGGCTGGTTACCGCAATAATTTTGGCCTCGGTTTGGGCGGCAATTTCGGCAACTTCAATTATCGAGCGTGTGCGACCGGTATAGGAAATAAAAACCGCAACATCGCCATTAGCTAAACCGCTGGCAGCTATACGTTGGTTTAGCGAATCGACATGCGCGACAGCTGGTTTTTTAAAACGCAAAAATTTATGTTGGGCATCGGTAGCAACCGAGCCGGAAGCGCCATGACCAAAAAAGTAAATCGCTTTTGATTGCGCCAGTGCGGTAATAGCTGCTGCGATAATATTGTTATCGCAGGCTTTTTGAGCCATGGATAAACCGGCATGGGTGGAGTCGAAGACTTTACTAATGATCTCGCTAACGCTGTCATCAAAATCGATATCGCGGGTGATTTTGCCTTTTTCTGTAGAGAGTTCGCCCGCCAATTTGACTTTAAAGTCCGGATAACCTTTGCAGCCGAGCGCGCGGCATAGTCGGTTAACGCTGGGTTCACTGACGCCAGCGCGTTTGGCCAGCTCAGCGATTGGGAGTGATAAAGCGGCTTGAGGATCTGCCAGTATCTTGTCAGCAACCAAACGTGCAGCTTTGCTGAGGCTTTGATCGCTTTTTAATTGTTGTAACAAGCCCATATGGAGCCTTGATTTATTTTGTTGGATTAAGCTATTGATTGGCAATGCGGGCATGCTAGCTTAATCGGCGAATCGGTGCCAGTGTGACTTCGCTGCCTGAAAACAGAGCGCGAGTGTGAGATAGGGCGTCGAGATAGGCTGCCAAGATCGAGTATCGAGATTTTAATTTTCTAGAAAGTGTTTAGAGGAAGGTTTTGAGTGATCGATTTTTAGCAGGATATTTATGGCGGTAAAACTGCAAAAGATATTCGGTTGAGCCCGACAATCTTTTGCAGCTAACACTGCCGCAGGTTTTATTAGCCAGCAAGATCGATCAAGCCGCTATCATCAATCGTCGCTTGAGCGCCAACAAGATTGCTTGCAAGGGCCTTGTCAATCGCCGCAGCTTCCTCACTATAGCTGACCGTGCGCTTGCCATCTGCATACTGGCATACGGCAACTAATCGTTTGGCATTTTCGCCTTCGTATAAAACAGTGGCGGCGACAATATCAATATCGCCTTTGGTTGGCGCTACTAGTTCAACTGCTTTTTCTGTCGCTGATAGTTCTTCGGTGACATCATCAAATGCAAAGGCTTTGTAATAAGGTGCCGATGACCAAATACCAAATCC
>CAJQQO010000341.1 GCA_905480475.1 uncultured Pseudomonadales bacterium
ACATAAAGATCTTGAGACAATTCAGTCGCTGGCGCGCTTAGCTTGCCGCGTAAAACCTCTTCATCATCATTGGCGATAAAGGTAATACAATCGGTTGGGCAAACATCCACACAGGCATCGCATTCAATACAGCGGCTTTCGGTAAACGTCGTTTGCACATCGCAGTTTAAACAGCGCATCGCCTCTTTAAAGCCAGTATCAACATTAAAACCCAGCTCAACTTCTAACTTACGATCTTTGAGTGCTTTTTCTTTTTCAGCATGCGGGACTTTAAAGCGCACATCATCGGTAACCGGACTATCGTAGCTCCACTCATGGATACCCATTTTTTGTGAAACCAGATTGCTTAATGGCGGTAAACGTTTGCTAACATCTTTGCCTGAACAGTAGAGATCAATCGATACTGCCGCTTGATGGCCATGCGCCACGGCGGTAATAATATTTTCCGGACCAAAGGCGGCATCGCCACCAAAGAACACGCTGGGCAATGTTGATTGGAAAGTCGTTTTATCCACCGAGGGGCATTCCCAGCGATCAAAGTCGATACCTAAGTCACGCTCAATCCAAGGGAAGGAGTTTTCCTGACCTACGGCAATTAACACATCATCAGCTTCAAACAGCACTGGCTCTTCACCAGTGGGGACTAAGGTACGCTTACCATTGTCATCGTAAACGGCTTCCACTTTTTCAAATAGCATGCCGCTTAGCTTGCCATCGGTTAAGACAAATTCTTTAGGGACATGATTATCGAAGATGGGAATATCTTCAGCGATTGCGTCGTCTTTTTCCCAAGGCGAGGCTTTCATATCGGCAAAGGGACTACGCACAACAACCTTAACATCGTCACCACCTAAGCGACGCGCGGTTCGGCAGCAATCCATAGCAGTGTTACCGCCACCAAGCACTAGTACTTTGCGGCCAATCTTTTCGACATGAGCAAAGGCGACACTGGATAACCAATCAATACCAATATTTATATTGGCGCTGGCTTCTTCGCGACCCGGAATCGATAAGTCACGGCCACGTGGCGCGCCCGTACCAACAAATATGGCATCGTAATCTTTGTCTAGTAAAGACTGAAGACTATCGACGTAAGTGTTGTAGTGGGTAGTCACACCCAAATCAGTCACCAGATTTACTTCTTCATCAAGCACATGCTCAGGCAAGCGGAACGATGGGATTTGGCTACGCATAAAACCGCCACCTTTACCCTGATCGTCATATAGCTCCAGCGTATAACCTAGCGGCGCTAAATCACGCGCAACGGTTAAGGCTGCCGGGCCTGCTCCAACCAAGGCAATCTTCTTACCGTTTTTTTCTGTCGGAATCGCTGGCATACGATCACTGATATCACCTTTGTTATCAGCGGCGACTCGTTTTAAACGACAAATCGCAACTGGCTCCTCCTCGTCACCTAAGCGGCCGCGACGACAAGCTGGCTCGCAGGGACGATCACAGGTGCGGCCTAATACACCGGGAAAAACATTTGATTCCCAGTTGACCATATAGGCGTCGGTGTAACGCTCGGCTCCAATAAGTCGAATGTACTCGGGCACAGGTGTATGCGCAGGACAGGCGTACTGGCAATCGACAACTTTGTGGAAGTATTCTGGGTCTGACGTATCCGTAGGTTTCAACGGTTTTTTCCTGTAGTGTTTAAATAAGAATTTATTGCTGCGTTATGTAATTCTGTCTTGATGTAGATCATATCTAGCCTTGGGCGCTTTGTTATCTTGTGATTCTGGCTCAGCCCAATTGCTGCTTTTTAATTATGTAATGTGTCCATTAGCCGTGTTTGCTTCAGCACTGCACAGTTACGGTGCGAAATTATGCTAACTATCAGTGTTATCAATTAGCCCGAAGCCAGCAATAATGGCAATATGCTCTCTTTCATTGACCGGTCTTCATCGGCTAATCAGCGTATATGGCCGCCGTTTAAAAGACGCTAATTGCGCCTTCTAAAGTAAGTTATTCAACTTTCATTCAGCGCTAATTCAACTCTGCTAAACCTTAATCGCAAGCCAATACCTCGTGCTTGACGTAAACCTCTCTATGTTATTTTTTGAACGCCGCAAGTTCAAGCGCAAAGTACATGGAAATCATTGTAATTTCACCAACTTGGCGGTTATGGCCATTAGTTTTCTACAGATATGCCCACATTCAACAGCGATCGCTTTAAAGGCCACATAACAAACCAGACTATTCTTAATATCGTATAGCTGCCCATATCGATTCGTAACTACGCCAGAGTCCGAATTGCTCCCCCAGATTGAGAAAAGCTCGGCAATCTAAAGCGCTCCCTGCCAATCGTTTTGCCGCCCACGTCCTGCTGCAAAACAACCCTCTTAAACTGATAGCGAAGGCGTGGTTTAATTGCCGCCTAAGCAATGGCTTTGGATCTTGCTTGGGCCGCCAATAAGTGGCCAAACCCTAGTGTGTTTCCAGCCAGATGCTTATCCCAATACTAGTCCGACCTTTACTCCTATCGCTAAGAGACAACACCATAGAAACGCACAATCGTCGCTAATTTAATCAAACCCTTGGAATAATCCGGCGATTTATGCGGAAAACCCAATAAATAATTCATTCTTTGGCTTTGCGCGCTTGATCATTCACAATAGCTGGATATAATCACAGCCTGTTTATTTAACCAGCTTACGATACTGATGGCTCGGATTGCGCTAATTAGCGCACACACGCACAAAGGAAACGCTGCAATGAAACTTACCGCTCGACAGCAAGAGATCCTCTCCTTAATTCGCTCCTATATTCAGGATACCGGCTACCCACCTACCCGCGCCGATATCGCCAAAGAGTTTGGCTTTAGATCGGCCAATGCCGCTGAAGAACATTTAAAGGCGCTGGCTCGTAAAGGCGCTATCGAAATGATTGCTGGCGCATCCCGTGGTATTCGCTTGCTCGATGATATCCCCAATGGCCTGCCACTCATTGGTCGTGTTGCCGCCGGTAGCCCTATTCTTGCGCAGGAGCATATCGATAGTTATTGCGATATCGCACCCAGCTTTTTTCGCCCCCGCGCAGACTTTTTGTTAGAAGTGGTTGGTGAGAGTATGCAGGATATCGGCATTCTTGATGGCGACTTACTTGCGGTGCATAAAACCGATCAAGCCAATACGGGTGATATAGTAGTGGCACGAGTTGATGATGAGGTAACCGTAAAACGCTTACGTAAAACTCGCAGCAAACATATTATTCAGTTAGAACCGGAAAATACCGAGTTCAATACGATTGAAGTAGATTTACGAGAACAGTTTTTTGCGATTGAAGGACTAAGTGTTGGCGTGATTCGCAGATAGCATAAGCTTAAAACAAGCTTTTATCTAAAGGTAAAACTTGTTAAGCCCTAAACAAAAGTACAGAAAGAAAAAAGCCGAGATATAAACAATCTCGGCTTTTTTATTGAGCTTGCGAAATGCTTGAAGTATTCGCCAACTTAAAATTCTCTAGTGTAAAATTCTGGGCGACTCTAAATCGCGATCTTCATCTTCCAAATCAGATTTTACAAATTGCATTTGTGACGCTGTTTCAATTCCCGCGTGAATCATCGCCCTTGCTACTTCCAAACGCCCATTAGGCATATAGGTTTTTGACTCATCCGAAAAGCGAATCGTCATTAACGCCTCACCATCGCCATCAGCGCGCTGTAAAACGATATCACCATTAACCAATTCAACTATTTCAAGAAAAGAAGACAAAGCGGACCCCATTGCGGTAAAGAAAACACAGTCTATCATTTTACGGAAATTATTGCAGCTACGAACGGCTAGCGAAAGGCGTCAATCGACCAAGCAGAGGTAAAGCAAACGATTCCTACAAGCTAATGTAATACCAGCAGTATCAACTCTATCCATTTGAATTTAATTGATTTATGTCTAGCTTGAGGAATGAGAATATTGGACAATCGACCCGCCATTAACAAAACCTATAGCAATTACAGCTCGGTATTTGAATGCTGGAATTCGGTCAGCATATTGGCAATCAATTGCATCCACAGCTCGCAGCTATCTGCTGAAAGAGAGAGATCAAGCAACTTAATTTCGCTAGCAGGGCTAGCTAGAGCAGTATTTTTGTCGGCCCAAATACTACGACGCGATTCAAGCAAAAAGCCCAAAGCATTACTATCTTCAAAAGCCTGAAGCATTTTATTGATTTCGGGAGACGGTGTTGCTTGGAGATAAGCTTTTAAGCTAGCGACTAAGATCTCAGGATTTTGCTTAAGCTGTTTACGCAATTCGCCTTCGTCCATTAACTGCAAGGCTAAAAAAAACGCCGCGCGATAAAGGCACTCTACCGAAGCCTCTAAGTAGCATTGTTGTTGCTGTCTTAAAAATCGAGCGCTGCTGCTGGCTTCGCTTTTGCTCGTATCTTTCGAAGCTGGTTCACTTAGCGCCCGAGCATTGTCACAATGCAATCGGGCGAAGTACAAAGCCTGATTAATCTTACCAACGACCGAATCTGCACTCATTAGTCATCACTTTTTGCCGGCTTTTTTACCGACTTGGATTTAACCGCTTTTTTGGCGGGTGCTTTTTTGCTGGCAGCTTTTTTCTTAGCCGCTTTCTTTTTAGGTGCTTTTTTAGCAGCTTTCTTTTTAGCGGTTTTGGTGGTGATAGCCCAGCTACCATTATCGTAGTCTGCACGCCATCCGGTTGCCTTACCTTCGACTTCCGTCATCAGGTATTGCTCTTTGCTTTTCCGCTGATAGCGAATTTGCACACGATTGCCGTCCGGATCTTCAACCGGCCCTTCCATCAAGAAATGATACTTGGGATCAATCTCGGCTTTATGCGGCAAAATCTCATCGACATAGGGCGCTCGCGTTTCACGGTTTTTTGGAAACTGGCTGGCAGCCAAAAAGATTCCCGCTGCACCATCGCGCAATATATAAGTATCGTCAACCTTATTACAAGCCAGCTCAGGCATTGGCACCGGATCCATTTTTGGTGGTGCCGCTTCCCCGCTTCTTAACAACTTGCGAGTATTCTTGCAGTCATCGCCGGTGCAACCAAAGTATTTGCCAAAGCGACCTGACTTAAGCTGCATCTCTGCGCCACACTTATCACAATCCAATAACGGGCCTTCATAGCCTTTGATTTTGAACTGCCCTTCTTCAATCTCATAGCCATCACAATCTGGGTTGTTACCACAGACATGAATCTTACGATTTTCATCAATTAAGTAACTGTCCATCGCGGTATTACATTTAGCACAGCGATGTTTGTCCAATAATAATCTTGATTCAGCCTCGTCATCATCACTAGCACTTACCACCTCATCGCCAGAAATAAGATTAACCGTTTCTTTACAGCGCTCCTTGGGTGGCAAGGCATAGCCAGAACAACCTAGAAACACGCCGGTGCTAGCAGTACGTAACTGCATCGGTCTTTCACAAGCCTTACATTTAACCGCGTCAGTGGTAGTTGGGTCATTGTGGCGCATACCGCCTTCATCAACTGGGCTCTGCGCCGTCGCAAGCTTAAGACTAAAGCTCTTATAAAAATCATCCAAGACGCTTTGCCAACCTTTTGCGCCGTCAGCAATTTCATCAAGCTGCTCTTCCATGCCAGCGGTAAAACCGTAATCCATTAAGTCACCAAAGCTTTCATTTAAACGCTCGGTAACAATATCGCCCATTTTCTCAGCATAAAAACGTCGATTCTCTACCCGGACGTAACCTCGGTCCTGAATAGTAGAAATAATGGATGCATATGTTGATGGACGACCAATACCTCTTTTCTCTAACTCTTTAACTAAGCTTGCTTCAGAGTATCGCGGCGTCGGCTTGGTAAAGTGCTGACTAGGATCAAGCTTAACTAATTTCAGCTTATCGTCCTGCTTAAAATCTGGCAGCAAGCGATCGTCTTCTTTTTTCGACATCGGCGGTTGCACGCGAGTAAAACCGTCAAACCTAACTACTCGTCCACGGGTGCGCAATTCGAAGCTACCGGCTTCGACCACCAAGCTGGTGCTGGTAAATTCGGCTTTTGTCATTTGGCAGGCAACAAATTGACGCCAGATTAATTCGTAGAGCCTGACACCATCAGGATCGATACCCGATAAGTCACTAGGCATAACTCGCACATCAGAGGTTCGGATCGCCTCATGCGCCTCTTGCGCGCCCTCTTTGCTGCTATAACGAATAGGTTCTTTAGGTAAGTACTTATCACCGTATTTACCTTGAATAAAATCGCGACACGCGGCTACGGCATCGGCACTCAAGTTGGTAGAGTCGGTACGCATATAAGTGATATAACCGGCCTCGTATAAACGCTGCGCTAAGGTCATGGTCTTCTTAACACTAAAGCTTAGTCGTGTACTGGCAGCCTGCTGTAAGGTTGAAGTGATATACGGTGCAGTCGGTTTAGTGGTGGTTGGCTTATCTTCGCGCTTAGCAACCACATATTGCGCAGATTTTAGCTCGGCTAAAGCCTTATCATTTTCTTCTTTATTGGTTGGGCGAAACTTTTCTTCTTTGCCATCAACCATTCCGCGCGTCACTTGCATACGCACATCACCAGCATCGCCGTTTAAATCGGCATATACTTCCCAGTATTCTTCTGGAATAAACGCTCGTATCTCGCGCTCGCGCTCAGCAACCAGCTTAACGGCAACCGACTGCACACGACCGGCAGACAAACCTCTGGCAACTTTAGACCACAGCAGTGGCGACACCATAAAACCCACAACCCGATCCAAAAAGCGTCGTGTTTGCTGGGCGTTCACCCGGTTCATATCTAGCTCGCCGGGTTTTTCAAAGGCTTCGTTAATTGCTTTTTTGGTAATCTCGTTAAACACTACGCGCTTATAACGGGAATCATCACCGCCCATAATTTCACGTAGATGCCAGGCGATCGCCTCTCCCTCTCTATCCAAATCCGTTGCCAGCACGATGGAATCGGCATCTTTAGCAAGCCGACGCAATTCATCGACTACTTTTTCTTTGCCCGGCAGAATCTGATAGTTAGGTTCCCAACCGCGATCGGGATCAATACCCATTCGAGCAACCAATTGCGTTTTGGATTTTTTAAGTTTGTGCGCAATCTTTTTGGCAGGCGATAGCTTTCTGGTTTTTGCCGCTTCGGCAGCACGCGCCTTAGGGTCAACCGGCTTGCCGCTGCCGCTAACAGGTAAATCCCGGACATGACCAACACTGGACTTAACAATGTAGTCTTTACCGAGATATTTATTTATCGTCTTGGCTTTTGCCGGTGACTCTACAATAACAAGTGATTTGCCCATACGGAGAAATTCATTCCTGTTTAGCTTTTAGCTATATCTAAAAAAACAAATTAATAAAACGATCTAATAAAACCTATTTGATCTTCTGCGGCAACGGTTTAGCAAAAAACCTGTTATCCGCAATTGACGGCTTTTTGAGCCAATTCCCTACAGTTTAGACTAAAGATAGAGACTTTTAGTCTTCTATAGGCAGTATTCGGATCGACTATACAAACACGACATAGCCAATCTCAAGCGACTCAATTGGCTATTGGTAGCCACAAGCGCCCGACAAAGGGCGACATATATAAGGAAGGAAGAGCGTCTGGTCAAGTTATTCGTGAAGTTATTTTGCCCAGTCGACCCAAAGCCCAGTTCCGTTGCACGACCTGCATAGGCTGTGAAGCGAGGCCAAATCTGGTTTGTAGGCACTAACCTTTACATTTGAATTGATCTTTTTTTGATCAGGTGAAAAGTTGCCGCGCTTCAAAACAAAGATTTTATTAGCTTTAAACTATCACCAAAGGCTGTGCCAAAATAGCGAATCATCTATCGATTTGGCTTCCAGTAATTCGATGCCAACAACAGGAAAACCTTTAGCCTTAAATAATCAACCCTCTGGAGTTGGCAAGCCGCACTTCTGCGACTATCTTATAAAGCGGCTTTAGCGATAAATAATAAACCAATCTGAATAATAGAAGTATGCTATCGGGATTTATCCATAGCAAAAAGCTATGCTTAAAAGTACTAGTAAAGCCAACAGTTAAAAACGTAAGCGCGATAAAACATTTACCATTTAAATTGAAATTCGGTGATAACATATCCGCTCTGTCGCTGTCCTACACTAAAATTGATATCTTTTATCATCACAGCTTAAAACGCCAAATAGTCAGTGAAAAGAAAAAACAACAGCAAGTAAAAATAGACCATTAAAAAAGACCCATAGGCATGCAAAAGATTTTAAACAATTTCGCCGCTATAAATCTGGCATTAAAACCGTCGCTATTAAACAGCCTTGTGTATCGATCTGCATATAAGTTTGCCGGGCTTTTTTTATTGGCGAGTATAACTTTGCATTCAAATTCAATTAACGCTGAGCAAACCGCCGCAGAAGCTACATCGGTAGATAGTGAATCGGCGAGCATAGATTTAGAGACTATTCAGCGAGAAAGTATTCAAGCAGCGGCAACAGAACAGCAAAGCCTTAAGCCTATAATTAAACCTATAGCTGCGCAGCCTTTATTAAATAAGGAAGAACTGCCAAATCAAATAACCCTACCCATTGCCAGACAGCAATATCAAGAAGCCATCAGCTTATTAAATGCTAAAAAACTGAGCGGCTTTCGCTCACTACGCAAGCAGCTGGATAACTATCCGCTAGCGGGCCATCTTGATTACCTCTACCATCGAAAATATATCTCCAAGCTTGACGCGCAAACACTGGCAGATTTTGATCAGCAGCATCAAAACCCAGTACTCAGTAAAAAACTCAAGCGCACTTGGTTAAAAAAGCTGGCCAAGCAAAAAGATTGGACAGGATTGTTAAAGTACTATGATCCTGCATTGGCCAATACGGCGCTACAGTGCCAACACGCCCAAGCCTTGTTTAACGGTGGTCAAGCAGAGGCTGCGTTTGAGCAAGCCAAGACACTTTGGCTATCGGCCAAGTCACGTCCCAAAAGCTGCGATGCCATCTTTCATCTATTGGTTAAAAATAATCAAGTTGATAGTGATTTAGCATGGCAGCGATTTGCCTTGGCATTTGGTGAACGACAAATCCAGCTGGCCAAGTATTTAACCCGATTCCTCGATACCGAGCTGGCCAATACTGCCGCCCTGTATCTAAAACTTTATCGTAGCCCAGCAGATATTCCGCAGCGATGGGAAGATTTAAAGGCCTTAAGCTCAGGCGCTCAGATAGCCAACGCGGAAATGCATTCAGCCAAGCTGCAGCTATTAAAACGACTGGCTCGCGCTGATGCCGAACAAGCAGTTGATTTTTCTTTAGTGCTAAGTGATAGCAAGAATAAAGATGCGAATAGTGAAACTCAGCAACTGGTCGCCGAACTTAACACCTATATTATTACTCGCCATGCTTTAAAGGATTATCAAAGCCTTCCCGATTTGTATCAGCAACTGGGCTCACCACAAGATAAAAGCTCGCTAGAGTGGTTACTACGATCGTATATCGCCACCGCCCAGTGGCAGCAACTACCCAGTGCCATAGAACAATTACCAGACGAGCTTAAACAACACGAGCGATGGCAGTATTGGTCTGCGCGAGCAAAAGCCTTATCCGGCGAAAGCGAAACTAGCACTCGCAGCAAAGAATTATCGTTAGAGACTGGAGAAGCTGAACCCGCTCCAAGCAAAAGCATTACTCAGCAATTAGCAGAGAAAGCCAGCTTTTATGGTTTTCTTAGTGCCGAACAATTACAACAACCCTATAGCTTTGAACCGGTGTTTCACGACACCGATAGCGCATCAATCAATAAACTAAAATACAATCCAACGATTCAGCGCGCCATTGAACACTTTATGCAAAACGATTATGCGATGGCCAGAAGCGAATGGCGGCAAGTCAGTAAAACGCTTAAGCAAAGCGAGTTAATTGACGCGGCCTATTTGGCGCGCGAGTTTGGCTGGCACAATCAGGCCATTGTATCGGCTATTGCCACCAAGTCTTGGCAGCACTATCCACTGCGATTTCCCGATATTTATACTGACCGCTTTGAACAACAATCTGAGCGCTATAACACGCCCGCGCAGTGGTTATATGCAACTGCTAGACAAGAAAGTGCCTTTGCCAGCGATGCCCGATCAGGCGCGGGTGCAATGGGTTTAATGCAGTTATTACCGTCCACCGCCAAAGATACCGCCCGCAAAGTCGGCGTCAAATATCAACGCAATCGTTTAAATGATCCTGAATATAATATTGTATTAGGTAGCTACTACCTTTCTGCAATGCACACAGAATTTGGCAACCGCGCCCTAGCCTCCGCCGCTTACAATGCCGGCCCTCATCGAGTTAAGAAATGGCTTAAAAACCTTAATCAAGACATTCCTGTTGATGCATGGATAGAAACAATCCGTTTTTCCGAGACCCGCCAATACGTGCAGAATATTTTTAGCTTTAGCCTTATTCACTCCTTACTTTATGACAAGCAAGGCAAGGCGCTTAATATGGTAGAGCGCGAGGCAGCTAGTATTAATAGGAAGGAAAACAACAGCCTTGCCAGCTCGACCGAACAAATCCCTTTTATTTTACAGCACGAAAATATTGTTAAACCTTATGAGCAACAGCTTCAGCAAGCTAAAGTGCTTTACGCAAAAATAAAACAAGACAAGTCGCAGCAGCTGCTATTAAGCCAACTTAACCAGACGGCTATATCGACTACAGCAACGGCAACAACTCAGCTGGATGCTAAGCCCGTGCCTAATAGCCAGTTTGTTAACGATCGTATCAATGATTGATATCGGCGCTAACTTAAGCAATAAAAGCTTTAAAGACGATTTACCGCAAGTTATTCAACGCGCCAAAGATGCCAATATCCAAGCGATTATTGTGACTGGCACCAGTATTGAAAGTAGTGACGCTGCGCAACGCCTTTGCAATCAGTACCCGGAATATTTATTTGCCACCGCAGGTATTCATCCTCACGAGGCCGATAACTATAATCAAGAGATCGAGCAACAGTTACATTCGCTACTATCGCAAAGCTGTGTAGTTGCAGCGGGCGAAACCGGGCTGGATTACAATCGAAATTTTTCAACACCCGCTAATCAAAGACAGGCTTTTGAAGCGCAAATAGCACTCGCCTCTCAGTATAAAAAACCCTTATTTTTACACGAGCGTGATGCCTTTGATGATTTTTATTCCATTCTTAGTCAGCATAAAGCAGGCTATACCAAAGCGATTGTGCATTGCTTTACCGGTAGTAAAGATACATTGCGGGCTTATTTGGATTTAGGTTTATCGATTGGCATCACTGGCTGGATTTGCGACAAAAAACGCGGCGCCAATTTACGTGAGATGATTAATTATGCACCGTTAGATAGACTGATGATTGAAACCGATGCACCGTATTTAACACCGCATAATAAAAGCGTTAAAGAACAGCTAAGCAAAAAACACCGCAACGAACCTTGGACACTATCTTATACGGCTAACACTTTAGCTGAGTGCCTAGCGATTGACACAGACAAGTTGATAGCTGCCACATCCAAAAATGCAGCCGATTTTTTTAGTATTGATTTAAACAAGTAAAGAATGATTTATTAGGCAGGTCTAGCTTTCAATCAAAGCCTTAACGCGGCTGGGGGGAAACGGCCAATTTAAGCTTTGCCCGGTATCGTCACGTAACAATACCGGAATACTAAAACCGTATTTCTCTAGCAAGTCCGGATCGCTATCAATATCCACTTTAACTAAATGCCACTGGCCATGCTGAATAATCGGCATTACCATCGCTTCTGCCTGGTCGCAAAGGTGGCATTCAGCGCGGGAGTAAAGTGTTAATTGCTTGGCCTTGTCATTCATAACGTCAAGAGCAGCAACTTAGTGGCGGCTATTCCAGCTATGCAAACCTCTGGCGATTAATTTATCCAGACTGCTTTCCATTGCGGCTTGTGCGGCAACGCCTAGCTTTTCTTGCCAGTTTTTCTTCTGTACATATTTAACTTCATATACCGAAGAGTCTTTAGCCAAGCCGGTAATATATTCATCGCTAGTGCTAATCGCATCAATCAATTGATTACCAATCGCTTTAGAGCCATACCAAGTTTCACCAGTCGCAACCGCTGCAATATCTAACTTCGGACGAAACTCGGCCACAAAGCTTTTAAACAAATCGTGAGTTTCTTCCAAATCTTCGACAAACTTTTCACGCCCTGCGTCAGTATTTTCGCCAAGCATAGTTAAAGTGCGCTTGTACTCACCGGCTGTAAGTAATTCGTATTCAACATCGTATTTTTTTAATACCTTATTAAAATTAGGCAGACTGGCAACCACACCAATAGAGCCTATAACCGCAAACGGTGCGGCTAAAATTTTATCGCCAATACAAGCCATCATATAACCACCGCTGGCAGCAACTTTATCAACACAAATAGTCAGTGGGATATTCGCCGAACGAATTCTGGCTAACTGCGACGAAGCCAAACCATAAGCATGCACCATTCCGCCCGGGCTTTCTAATCTGACTACCACTTCATCCTCTGGCTTGGCCATGGTAAGAATGGTAGTGATTTCTTCGCGAAAGCTTTCGACTGCTGAGGCTTTCATATCACCATCAAAGTCGAGGACATAAACATTTCTTTCTGATGCGCCATCAGCATCGGTTTTACTGTCTTTTTTATTGGCCGTTTTTTTAGCATCTTTGGATTTTTGTTTGGCCGTTTGCTTTTCATCTTTGCTATGTTTTTTTAAGGCATGCTCATCCAGTACCGCATGTCTTATTGCGTCTTCCATCTGCGAAAAACGATCGTTAAGTTTTTTGATTTCCAAACGCCCTTCAGATTCACCACCACCACGCTGGCTGGCACTTACCACAGCGGTAATGATCACAATAATGGCAACAACAAAAGTAGCCACCTTGGCAAAAAATAAACCGTACTCGGCAAGTAATTCAATTAACACAGTAAAACCTTTTGTAATAAGTAAGAAAGAACGTTCAACGAGCGATTAAACAAGGATTAGGCGACGATGTCTAGCCGCTATTGAGAAAACGCGGATTTATTATAACCGGCTTTATATGAGCGACTGACTAAAACTGACTTATTATAAATACTGCTCTGGCGTCGAGTTTTGAGCCACCGTATTCACGGCTTTTACCTCAAGGCGATCATGGCGGGAGTAGATCTCGTAGATAGCTCCGTCAATAGCAGGTACATAGGCCGCAGTCGGTTGTACCAAGCCCATTCCCAAACCTTTTAAACCATCGGCAAAGCGATTAAATACCGCCCAACTATCGACAACATTGGCTGCTACGGAGCGATCAACACTGATTTTTTTACCTTTATCTTTATCTTCAAAGGCGAAAAAGCGACTTTTAATCGTGTCCAGACGATAAACAGGCTTGGCATTTACCATCCGGAATAAACCGCCCCAACGGATACCCTTAGCAGCAATCTGCCATGCGTCGCCCTCTAGCGTGACATGCCTTGATTCGCCATCAACGCTGTCGACCTTAATTACAAAAATCTGAGTATCAATGGCCTGCATAGTAACGACGGCTATTGGTTCGGTACCAAGCGATTCATAACGAGTAAGATCATAACTAATTAACGCGCAAAACCCGGCAAGCAAGATACAAACAAGCGCACAGCTGGCACGCATCCAAACAATGACCCACCCCGCCATACCGGACAAAAATACCCTGCAAAGTACAACAGCCAGACCGGCAAAGACGATTAATAGCAGTGGTAGTATCCATGTACTCATAAACTGAACCCGATTCTTTTACACGCTAGGATTCGACGCAGCTCAATCACGCTAAGGCCGCATAACTTTCGTCGATTAACTTTGATACGCCAGGCTCAAGACCGCGACCCGTCGCGAGTTCATCCAATAAGTATTCAACACTAACTAAAGCATCAGCTAAATTTTCTAACACGCTATTAGCGCTAGCCGAAGATTCCGATTCATCTTCAAGCGATGTATCCAAACCGGCACTTTTTTGATTTTCATATTCGACTCGAATCAACTCCGCGCAGCGATGCATTAATTGCTCGGCATTATTAATATCAACCATATTAAATGCACCGGCAATTGATTGCAGACCCACACTGACATTGGCGATATGTTCTTTATCGTAATTCGATTCGATATACGAAGTCACTGCACGCTTTGCCAAACCAATATTGGCCTTGGATTCTTCATACAAATCCATTTGCGCTTGCTGTAATAAACCTTTGGCTACGGTAGAGTTTTTGTCTTGATCTTCAACGCCGTTACGCAAGGATCCTGTTAACAATGCGTTTTCGATATACAACATCATATTAGCAACTTCGAGCAAATCCTCTTGGTCCGGTGAAGCACCGCGCCACAACATAATATTGCCAATCGATTCATCAATTGAACTAGTGGCCGTATTAAATCCGCCGATTTTTAATACTGCTGAAATGCGCTGGCAATTGGCAACCAAGGTATCGATATCATCATTTTCACAAATGCCACTTTCAGACATCATATCCAGAATACGTTTGCCGCCACCCAGCTCTTCTTTAATTACCTCAAGCATGGATAACAAGGCTTTATGGGTACTGCGCTCCATCGCTTCGCGATGCTCAACTACAGCCGCATCGCTCCAGTGCAATGGACCAAAAGTCCCTAGCAATTGAATATCGATATTATTGGCATTGGCTGGGTCAGCAAGTAATAACAACAAGGTGAGCTCTTTAAGCACACTGTCTGCGGGCAAAGTTTGAAAGCCCTCAACAGGGTTTTTCTCTAAAGTTTTTAAACTTCGATCAAACTTGGCAAAGAAGTGACGTCGCTGCGGGGTTAATTCGAGCTTAGAATGTTTAACCGCATCGATATAGTGTTTAAGCAAGCGCCAAACCGCGGCGGTAGATTCTGAGCCACCTGACTCATTACATAAGGCAATACAGCGTTCAGCAACACGCTCGAATAAAACCAGTTTGGCATCGACACTATCATCGCGCAGCATACCAATTAAACCGGTCTGATACATTTGACGTAAACGCCTAAAGGTTTTTACCTGCGCGGGATCTGTCGCATTGCTGGTATCGCTGACTGAATTGCTGCCTGTATTACTAATGCTGGACTCAGCAAGCTCGCTCTCAACATCAATAATATCGGCAACTGAGTCGATCTCTAACTCAAGTTCCAAGGCTTTATCTTGCTCGCTTTCAAGCGGCACGATTTCCAGCTCTAAAGTTAAATCATTAAAACTGGAAGCGTTTGATTCAGGCGCGCTGGCTAATTCAATGCCTTGGCTTAGCTTAGTTGTCTTAGCTTCTTGCGGCGCTGGCTGATCGGACATCTGATAATCAAATTCAATTAATTCACTTTCGGCCGCAAAAGGCGCTAAACCAGCGCTAGCCAAAGCATAAAAACTCGGTGCTAATAACAACGGCGAGGTTACGCCGGTTGCTTGAACATATTCGAAAAATCGTGGCAGCAAATACGCACATTGAAACAGTGCCTGATATTCACGTTCCTCAATAGGCCGTTGGGTCTG
>CAJQQO010000342.1 GCA_905480475.1 uncultured Pseudomonadales bacterium
GCTTTATCGATAACCGCGTCGGCAAGATTGTTGGTGACATGGCTTATGCCAATACCTTCAGTAATAGAGTTACCCTCGGACTTAAGTTCGCCATCATTGTAATAATGATACAAAGATGAACCCATTGGATCCGCAACGGCAATGGTGATATCCGAGTTTCGTTCTTTTAGTTTTTTCGATACACCCGCTAATGTTCCGCCAGTACCGACTGCGCAAACAAAGCCATCAACTTTGCCATCGGTTTGTTGCCAGATTTCTTCGCCGGTCGTTGCGTAGTGAATATCCCTATTGGCCGTGTTGCCAAATTGGTTTGCCCAAATCGCACCGTTGGCTTCTTTATCGTTTCGCTCTTCGGCTAAGCGTCTTGCGGTATGCGTGTAATGGTTAGGGTCTTCATAGGATGTTGCAGATACCAGATGTAACTCGGCGCCAAATAACTCAAGTGAATCAATTTTTTCTTTGCTTTGGGTCATTGGCATCACAACCACACTTTTATAACCCAGTGCGTTGGCAAGAATAGTTATGCCGATGCCAGTATTACCCGCAGTGCCTTCAACAATTGTACCGCCGGGTTTAAGCGCGCCCGATGCTTCGGCATCGCGAATAATGCCTAGTGCGGTTCTATCCTTAATCGACCCGCCGGGATTCAGAAACTCGGCTTTACCCAGTATCTCGCAGCCTGTCAGCTCAGACGCCTGCCGTAAGCGTACTAACGGTGTATTTCCTATCAGGTCAATAATATCGTGGTGTATGGTCAACTTACGGCTCCGGAGCATTAGTGGTTATAGGAGGCAATTAACTGAAAATAGTTGCTGCTTTCAGTCTACTTTTTGTTACGTAATCAGCCTTGTATACATATGGGTCATGGCTAAAGCCATAATGGCTCAAGGTGTCATTGTCACGCTAGCGATGTTAGCGCTACTGTGACCGGCTAGCAATGCCGTAGGTAAAATCTTTATTATTCAGCCCTAGTTCCTCGCATTAAAATCCATGGCAGTGTTTTTCACTAGCAATGCCTAAGTCATGCGCTATTGTTGATCGCGTTGGCGCGGATAAGCGTTTAAGGCGACAGCTTTGAAGGAACGGCGTAATAAGTAGCTAATCGGTGATGAGTCGCCAGTGTGCTGGTTAGATAAAGCGCATTCGATTCAATTGAAAATTAATTATTTAAGCGATGTGCAATGGCAAATTATATTGGTCCATATGATTACGAGGACGCGCCGCTGCCGCCAAATTCGCGCTGGGCAGCGAGGCGACAATTGGCCGAAGCAATGCGCCGATTAAACGAATTGTCGGTGATCAGTACCGCCGATGCGGACGCGCTCAATGCCATTTGTGAAACAATCAATGTACAGGTAGATAAACTAGCGCAGTATCCTTTTGAGAAGGGTAAGCTGGCGCAAATGGATGCCGATAAAGATACGCTAACTGAGCGGCGTATTGTCAGTCATGAGATTAGCCCGTTAACGGGTTTTAGCAATCCGGTTTCGCCGCCAATGAATACTTGGTTTGATGGCGATGAAGTTAAAGCTCGCGTCACCATGGGTTGGCAATATGAAGGTCCTCCGGGTTGTGTACATGGCGGTTTTATTGCTGCCTTGTTTGATGACTTTTTGGGTGTCGGGCAAAAGTTGACTGGCCAGCCCGGCTTTACCGGAACGCTTAAGGTTCGCTATATAAAACCAACACCGCTAGATCAAGAGCTAACACTGATTGGCAGAGTGAAAAGTATCGAAGGTAGAGTAAATGTTTTGTGTGGTGAAATGTATGCAGGCGATACCCTGACAGCATCGAGCGAAGGTTTGTTTGTTCATATGCCGCCAGATTATTTAGCAAAACTTAAAGCGCAAAAAAATACACAGTAAAATTTTAATTGTAAAGAGAGAATAAAATGACTATTCATTATAAGGACGCTGAAAAACTACAGAGCTTAGTCACCGAAGAGTTTGGTGAGTGGAGTGATTCCTTTACGGTAACGCAAAAATTGATAAGTGACTTTGCCGAGCTTAGTGGTGATGATATGTGGATGCATGTTGATGAAGAGCGCTGCGCCAAAGATAGCCCCTATGGTTGCACTATTGCGCATGGGTTTTTATTGCTATCGTGCCTGCCTAAAATGCCCGGCAAAAAAAGCTTGATCGGTGACATCGAAGGTTTTAGTCATATGATGAATTACGGTTCGGACCGCTTACGTTTTTCCGGTGCGGTACCAGTAAATAGCAAAATACACTCGCGCAGCAGAGTGAAAGCGGTAGAAGTCACCGAGAAGAATACCCGCTTAACTATGGAGACACATGTCAATATCGTCGGCGAAGATCGCCCCGCGCTGATCTATGAATTGACTATGGTCTTTATCTAACAAGTTTAAAAAATATTTCAATTACCGAGCTATATGATGTTTATTTATATAGCTCTTGCCGGTTTAGAGCGCATAGCTTGAGTTAATTAATACGAGGATTATCATGCCTGAAGCAGTCATAGTAGAAGCAGTAAGAACTCCCATTTCCCGCGGCAAAGCGATTGTCGGTGATTTGCATGGATTCCATGCGGTTGACCTATTGGGTTTAGCACTTAACGGCTTGATTGAGCGTTCTGGCATTGATTATAGCGATGTTGATTACCTCGCTGGAGGCTGCGTAACGCAAGCGGGCGAGCAAGCGGGCAACATCACTCGTAATGCATGGCTATCGCTGGGTAAGGACTACACCGCTGGTGGCACAACCTTTGACAATCAATGTGGTTCGGGCCAAACCGCCAATCACGCTATTGCGGCGATGATTGAAACTGCTCGCATTAATATCGGTGTTGGCTGTGGTGTTGAAGCAATGAGTCGAGTGGGTTTAGGGCAAAATGTGTATAACGGCCCCGGCTACTTCCAACCACCTGTTTGGCCATGGGATACAGCGCCTGATCAATTTACTATGGTTGAGCGAATTGCTAAAAATCGCAGCATCACGAGACAAATGGTTGACGAGTTTGCTTTGAGCTCGCAGCAAAAAGCACAAGCCGCTTGGGATGAAGGTCGTTTTGCTAGTCAGGTATTAGATGTTAACGCACCGACTTTCGCTGACGACGGTTCGCCAAATGGTGAGACTAAATTGGTTAATCGCGATCAAGGTATGCGCGCCACAACGATTGAAGGCTTAGGCGATTTAAAACCAATTATTGAAGGTGGTATTCATACTGCGGGTAACGCTTCGCAAATTTCTGATGGCTCTGCCGCGGTTCTATGGATGACTGTCGACGAAGCAAAAAAACGTGGGCTTAAACCGCGGGCGCGAATTATTACCGACTGCACCGTAGGCACTGATCCGTACTATTTATTGGATGGTCCTGTTGACGCAACAACACAAATGTTCAAAACCTCTGGCATGACCATGAACGATATCGATCTGTTCGAAATTAACGAAGCTTTTGCGGCGGTGGTTTTATCATGGGCGCAAGTGTTTGATGCTGATATGAGTAAGGTCAATGTTAACGGTGGCGCAATTGCCTTAGGTCATCCTGTTGGTTCAACCGGTGCGCGCTTGATTTGTACCGCTTTGCACGAGCTAGAGCGTCAAGATAAAAATACCGCATTGATTGCAATGTGCTGTGGTTCGGCGATTGGTACCGGCACAATTATCGAGCGACTTTAATGCTTTGGCTGTTTTTGTTTAAAACAAAAATAGCACTAACAAAAAAACAGTTTTAGCCTAAGCCAGAGAAAAACCTTTGGTGACTAATTAAAAAAATTTGGAGATTACGATGTCAGATTCAAGCACAAATAATTTGGACGGCAAAGTTGCCATTGTTACTGGTGCAGGCAGAGGTTTAGGCCGTGAAGAAGCTATGCAGTTAGCCAGTCAGGGCGCGCGGGTTGTGATTAACGATATCAACTTGCCCGATGCAGCAAAAGCGGCTAACGAAACCGTTGAAGAGATTAAAGCCGCTGGCGGTGAAGCGATGGTGGTATTTGGTGATTGCGCCGATACTAACGATGCTAACAATTTAATGAAGGCGACACTCGATGCCTACGGCGACTTAAATATTATGGTTAACAATGCTGGCTACTGCCGGGATAAAACTATTTTTGGTATGAGTGATGAAGAATTTGATAGCGTGGTACGCGTTCATTTGCGTGGACACTTTGTCAATATGCGTAACGCCGCATCGTATTGGCGCGGTAAAGCCAAAGCGGGCGAGCAAGTGTACGCACGATTAATTAGCACATCTTCTGAAGCGGCCATCTTTGGTTCGGTCGGTCAGCCTAATTACTCTGCTGCCAAGTCCGGTATTGTTGCGATGACAATGGGTACGGCTCAACTACTTATTCGCTACGGCATTCCTTGCAACGTGATTATGCCCCGCGCCGAAACTGATATGACAATGCAGGGCCCAACAGCCGCAATGTTTGCCGCACCTGAAGAAGGCTTTCACGCCTTTGATCCATCCAATGTTGCGCCATTAGTGGGTTATCTATGTTCGCCAGATGCGGCACATATTGCCGGTGAAGTATTTGTCGTTTGGGGCAATCAGGTTAATCGCCTTAAGCGCCCTGAGTTTGGTGAAGCTCACGTGAACCCAGAAGGCGCTAAAAAATGGACCTTGGATGGTTTACACAGTAGTTTGGCTTCGGAGTTCGGTGAAGGCTATACACCTGTGTTAGATGGCTTTTCGGTACCACCACAGTAAGCATGATTAAGCGCCGTCTTCTTGCGTGAGCGACTAACGCTTGCGCTGTGTGGTGCCGCTAAGACTTTGTCCTTATAGCTATTTGTTGCTGAGTAGCTTGATATTCAAAGATGCCTGCTAAATGTACTATTTAGCCTCAAAGACCTACTTAATGTGTTAACTAACCAAACTGCAAGATAGCCTTGCAGTGGTTACTTATGCGTCTTTTTTGCTCAAATTAATGTGGGAAGTGCTTGACCATTTCTCAAACTTTCGTATAGTTGGCACTGCTAACTCAGTTTTCATGTTTTTAATCCATCGACGTTTCTTTCGCACCGCGTTTAGCTCGTACTGATTAAGACTTTAGAAACACGTCTTGGCGCAACCGTTTAGGCTAGCTAGGTTATACTGGCACGCGTAGACATTTAAAATCAGTATTGTTATCAAGGCCTTAGAAAATCTTAGTCCGAATAACAAATCAGTAAAGAGTAATAACGAGGATACACCATGTCAGATAAAGTCAGCGGAACAGTTAAGTGGTTTAATGAATCAAAAGGATTCGGATTTATTGAGCAAGAGTCTGGCCCAGACGTTTTTGTTCATTTCAGCGCAATCCAAGCCGATGGTTTCAAATCATTAGTTGATGGACAGAAAGTTGAATTTACCATCACAACTGGCCAAAAAGGCCCACAAGCTGAAAACGTAATGCCTTTATAAGATGTCGTGAGACATCGCTTGAAAGTGTTCGTTTACAGTTTTGTAGCTCCTTAACACGAGTCTACAGACACAAAAAAGGCGTTTAGGCTTAGCTTAAACGCCTTTTTTATTGCCTGTCTATTATCTTATCCCTCGGAGAGAATGTTTACATAAACAGCTATTGAGTAGCGGGTTTGTTTAGAAACTATATCTACCTTGCAATGCCCAAGATTTGGTTCGTTGGATAAAGCCATACTTGGTCACAGTACCAAACTGGGACGATGACAGTGGCACATCGTTAGCGTAAGAAATAACTTGTTCGTTAAAGATATTTCGGCCGATTAACACTAGCTCCCAATTTTCTTTTAGCGAAGTAAGACCCAGCCGGACATTATATATTTCATAACCCTCTTGCGCGGCAGCAGGATCCAGATTCTGGGTTGGGTTATATTTGCCGGTAAAGTTCATATCAAATGAGCCACGAAACAGGTATTGGTCATTGAATATTTCATCTTCGTAGTTAAGAGACAGTGCGCCTGAATAGCTTGATACATATTGATTGGTCGAACCGGTTAAGTCTGCGATATAGAGTGTGCCGCCACCGTCGCCTTGTCCGGCAGTTAGGCCCTCGGGGTTGATCTGTGTGCAATTGCCGTTAACCAATTCTTTGATAGAGCCATCGTCAAAGCCCGAAAATAGCGGCGCTGATGGGTCACTCCCTAAAAATCCATCTGGTCCTGGCAGCAGGGTCTCGTTGATCTCAGCTCCCGAAAACCCGAGTAGGGCCAAGCGATCATCCGCAGTACAGACTGCGTCAGTGTACTCTTTAAATTCAAAGTCTAACCAGCCAAGACTGCCGTTTACAGTAAATTTATCAGTGATCGCGGCGCGCACATCAATCTCTACACCTTGCGTTACAGCCTTTGCCGCATTGGTGACGTTAAAGCCGACACCGCCATCAAATACACTTACTTGTAGATCTTTAATTTCTGTATAGAAGTACGATGCATTTATTTCCGCAACACCACCCAGAGAGGTTTTGATCCCGAGTTCATGTGCAACGGCTTCCTCGTCTTGAAATTCGAAAGTACCTGGGGTGAATGCCGTGGGCGCGCCAAAAGCTGATTCAAATTCGCCATCATTATTAATGATTTTATTTCGGTTGGTTGGGTTATTTGATCGCACGTCAAAGCCGCCCGATTTAAAACCTCGGACTCGCGAAGCATAGAGCAAAATATCTTCATTAACATCCCATTCCACAATTAAGGAGTAAGACGTACGCCACTCGGTTCTTTCACCCTGCTCAAGATGAGGGGATACCAATAACCCTATATTATAGGCGTTCCTTACTTTTATGAATAATTCATCGGCATTAAGAACCGGTGGGCCGTCAGAGCCTGTGAGTGGTGAGACTCGATCAGGTTGAGTAAAAGTAAGTTGTCTAACTGCTTCTTTATCTGTTTTGGACCGTCTAACTCCCGCCATCAAACGCAAATCATCACGAAAGTTGATGGTAAATTGGCTAAACGCCGAAAACAGTTCTGTATCTTGTTTAAAGTTTCTTGGACCGGCGATATCGGTCAGGTCAGTGCCGAAGTTGGAACCAAACACATCGGATACCAAGTCTTCTAGCGCAGAGCCTCGTTCCGCGATTAAGGCGTCATTAAATAGTAATTCATCTTTCTGATAATAAATACCTGCTATGAAATCAATTTTTTCGCCGCCAGGTGAGGTAAAGCGAAACTCCTGACTGAGTTGCTCGTATTCTTCATCCGCTTCATATTGAATTAACTTCGCGCCGGTAAAATCGCAATCACAGGCATCGTTGTAATTGTAATCAAGATAACCGGATATCGACTTAAGTTCTGACTCTCCAATGTTGAAGTTCAGTGTTAATGTGGCGTTTCTAGTTTCATTAAAACTAAAGTCATTATTAGAATAACGGGTTTCAAGGGCGTTGGCATCGAGAACCGTTGCACCACCGACGGATGGAAGATTAGATAAAAGAACGCCTAATGTTTCTCGTCTTGAACCGTTTGCATAATTGGATCCTGATGTGGCAAAGCCGCCAGACGCATTGTCTTCAATTATCGCGATTTGCCGGCCTTTAATGTCAAACGTTGATCGCTCGAGTAATAGGCCACCATTCATCCAGTCGACATCATCAGAGTTAAATGACAGATTTAAACGAGTGGTTAGGTAGTCTCGCTTGGGTTCGTTCTGGTCGAGCGTGGCATTATAGATATAACCGCCCATCTCGTAATCCCTGATAGATAAACGTGCGCCAAACGAGTCACCGAGAGGGCCCGAGAATATAAGTGTGGTTTCTTGTTCGCGATGGTCAAAGTCAGCCAGATAACTCACGGAGCCTTCAAATTCGTCGGTGGGAGCTGATGCCGTCATACTGATGGCGCCACCAATACTGTTATTACCGAACAGTGTTACCTGCGGGCCACGTAATACTTCAACACGCTCCATATCAAAAATCGGCGCTCTAGAAAGCTGTGCTCGACCATAATAAATACCATCTCGATACATGCCGACCGATTGTTCAAAGCCCTGATTAATACCTGAGCCAATACCGCGAATATAGATATTGGTCCCTATCCCTGTTTCTGACATGACAAAATTGGGTACATAGGCTGTAATTTCCTCAAGACGCGCGATGCCAAAATCGCTGAGTTTTTCACCCGATAGTGCGGTAACGGAAACGGATACGTCTTGCAGACTTTCTGCACGCTTTTGCGCGGTTACGATAATTTCTTCCAGTTTCTGGGCTGTCGCCAGCGGGTTAAACATTATCGAAATCACAAAAGTGCAAACAGGGATTAACCCTGAAGTTTGTGATTTTCCTTTTAGCGTAAGTGTTCGCATAAAGCGGGCCTCATTTCGATTTGATATTTATAACATCCGAGAAGAATGTTTTGAGATTGTTGAATAACAGGCTTAGCAAAAAAGAGAGTGAGCTGCTGTTTATATCTTTTTTATAGCAGGCAGTATTAGATCATGTTTCCTCATCACATGAATAGCAATTTTCAATAGTTTACTATTCGGTAGGCGAATAGTTACTTTTAAAATTTAATATAAGGGACTGTTAATGCATTTCTGGTCATTAAAAAAAAAGGCATTACACGAAGTGTAATGCCTTTTTGAAAATCCGATTAAAGACTGAACAAATTCATTCAGTCTTTAAAACGTACAATTAAGCACGACGGCTTAATTTAACGCCAACCATACCCATGCACGCCAGTGTTAGGTAGATAAATAGCGCTGGAACAGGAACATTTTTGGTATTTACGATGGGCGCAGTAGTAAAGTCCACTTCGTAGTAAGAGTTATTACTTGTCTGTACACGTAAAGTGTAAGAGTCGGTACAAGCTGCTGTTGGAGTGCCTTCAAGTGTGTATCGAACGCCGTCAAGGTTAAGACCGGGAAGCAATGCACAGTTACCTGTAGTATCAGTACACGTTACAACAGGGCTACCAGGTGCGCCAGCAGGTCCGAATCCTGAGAAGTCAACTGTTTGTACAGCACTACCAGCACTTAAAAGACCACCAACATCAAAATTAGCGTCATTGCCGCCATCGATATTAGCAACGTTATCGATATTTAAAGATCCGCCAGATGTTGTAGCTACAAGATTGTTTGGTGGAGCTGCATCAAGGATGTCCAGCTTTTGGTCAGAGAACGTCATTGCTAAGTTATGAAGCGATGTTCCGTCAAAAGTGATTGTACCACCGCCAGCATTGCCACCAGGAATCTCTGAAAACAATACAGAGCGGTTACCGCCCCAAATTGGGTTAGCAATATCTGGAACGTCACCAAAGAAAGTGAAGTCGTCAGTTACAGCTTTACCGAAAATAAGACCGTCGAATGTGGTTGAAAATAGTTGCGTAACAGCTGCGCTTGAAATATCACAAGTTACTTGCTGCGCTTGCGATGCAAACGATATTAAAGCCGAAGCAGTAACTACTGCTGTAAGGGCCGCTTTTTGAAAAATTTTCATGTCTAATCTCCTGAGAAGAGTATGAGTTTATTGTTTTAGTCAATTTATCTTTATTTTGCCTATCGCTCTTGTTCAGGTCTGGATTTCTAGTTTAGTGATCACCTGCGCTGTGCAAATGATCACTTACTATGGCTCAACCAAACCGGTTTTAGCACAATAATTGTATAACAAAAATTTATGCTGTTTTTGCACGGCTTTTCAGGCCGCCAATTACACCTAAAGCACTTAAAAACATCCATGCTGCTGCAGGAACCGGGACAGCCGCAGCCATCAAGGTATTTGCAACAATAAGTGCCTCATCAGCAACCAATATGTGGGCTGCTGCTGTAGGGTGAAGATCATCCCAAAACAGATATTCATCAGGATTGGAACAAAGTGTTGGTCCACCTACGGCTGCTGCATCAAAGCAGCGATCGGTTACATTCGATAGCCCAGTGCCGTTAGTTAAAGGGTTAGGGTCGGCTAAAACCGTGGCCGCGATATTTGCAGTAAGCGAAAACGCATCCAGTAGCTCAACATTGGCTGAACCTAGCGTTAAGCCAGCTAATGCAGTATCAAGCGTGCTGTTAAAGAACGTAGACAAGAACGTTGCGCCCGCTGGATTTCCGGAATCTTGACCAAGAGGTGTTAAACCAATATCGGGCAAGTTAACAACCATAATACTTTGTGCGCCGGCATCAATAAGATCTTGAACAATCGCAGCTACGCCGTTAGCGGCTGCAGGTACCACAGAAAGATCATTGTTTGCTGAGCCATAGTTTACGTCATTACCACCAGACCATACGGTATAAAGCGCATTAGGGTCGATAGCACCAGAATTTCCTGCGATGTAGCCAGCTGCTTGCGTAGCAGTTGAGGGCACAGTGCCGTCAACGAGTGTGCGAGCGCCGCCAAAGTTGTTGGCAGTACCGCCAGCAAGCGAAGGTGTTGGTGCTGCTAGTCCTAATGATGTAGCCAAATTTTCAGTCCAGATGAGACCATTCGAAAATCGTCCACCGAAGTAAGGCGCTGGTGGGGTTGCACCGCCGGTCGCCAAGAAAACATTACCCGCATCCGACAAGCTGTCACCAAATGTGACGACTTGTGAAAATGCTGCGTGTGAAACTTGTGCTAACGACAAAGTGGCAATTGCGCTTAACGCTACTACTGCTTTCCGCGCACGTAAAATTAACGTGTGAGACATAGCTGTCTACCTCCAGGTAAAACAATTTTATTGGACATGCCTGAATCGCAGGGGAGCAAAACGAGCGTGTTTATTATTTAAATTTTTGAAATTACTTGTTCAATTACTTGAAACTGCGCCAATGTGGTCACTTAAGGACCTTGTTAAACTTATATGGCGAAGGTGGACATTATGCCCCTTTTTTGTACAGGTCAACTGATTTATTGAGCGGTTTTGTAGGTGAGAATAATCTAACGGCTAGGCTTAGGGGAAAGCTTATACTAATCAATAGCTTAAGCTCTATGGTGTCGGAAAAATTGCGACTATAATAAATTGTTATATTCGCGCCAAAACAGCTTGTTTTAACCGCTTTCAGGTGGTGATTGCCCCAAGATACGCCAATATGCACTGATTTGTTTTGTCAGTGCACTCTAATTGCAGCATATGACCGGCTTCAGGGATCATTTTGACTTCGCGTAAATCTGGAAACTGTGCGCGCATTTGTTCGATGGGATGGTCGCCGTGGAAGTGTTCCAAATCCACATCATTCTCACTGCCAATAAAATAGGCGGGCACTTTACTTTGCACGCCCTCTAAGGCTTTTCGTTGGGACCATTTGATATCCATTGAGCGATACCAATTTAAACCACCGGTAAAGCCCGATGCTTCGTATGCTCTAACGTATTCGTCAAGGTCTGACTCTTTTAGCCACCTCCACGGGAAGGGTGGTGGGTTTGGCAATGCTTCACGGTAAGAGATGCCCGGCGGATGCGCCATTACCTGACCAAAATCATAATCGCCGCTTAAGGCATAAAAAACCTTAGCTAAAAACTCGCGCGTATTGGTATGCAAGTCGATATCAGCCGCATCGGGTTCACGAAAATATTCGATATGCAAAAAATGATCCTTCGCCATCTCAGCGTATTCGGTCAGTGGTGGTACAGCCGGGTTATGCGGGGCTGAAGGGTTTTCCAAGCCAATCACGGCAATCACTTTTTCTGGATGCATTAACGCCAAGTCGTAAATTGCAAAGGCGCCAAAATCCAAGCCGGCAAAAATAGCTTTGGATTCGCCGAGGTGATCAAGCAAGCCCATTAGATCACCGTTAATTTCTGGCAAGCCATAAGCTTCAGGCTTCGCCGGTGCGTCAGTGCCGCCCATGCCGCGCATATCGGGCGCGATCACTCTATAACCTGCTGCCGCAAGCACAGGTATTTGTCGGTGCCAGCTATACCAAGTGTGCGGAAAGCCGTGACATAAAATAACCGGTATACCTTCGCCTTGCTCAACATAATGCATGCTTATGCCATTAATGTCGGCTTGATGGTGCGATAGGGTAGAACTGTTACTGTCGGTTTGATTAGTCACTTAGGTAAATCCTGTCGTTTAATTTGAGTGATTACTGCTGGCTAACGCACAGGCAATAGCAGCTATTGTTTCGCTCTTTAGATTCAGCCGCTAGTGTAAATGCGCTGAACAAAATTGGTCTATTACTATTTGGTTCACACTCGACACGATAGTGTATGAGCAAATGATTTTAAAAAACGGGAAACGCAATCATGACAAATAAACACGATGGTTTAGCGCGCAACAGTATGGATAAATTGATTCGCTATCATGGTGAAGCGGAGCAGACGAATGAGTGGACTTTTTTTGTCAAAGAGATGTACTCCGATAGCTGTGTTTATAGCTGTGAGTACGGCGGTACTATGCTTGTTGAAGCGCGCGGTGTTGCTGAAATTATGGCGACGCACTACGGCCGCGATATGGCGCACGGTTGGGAAGAGTGGACGTTTCCCTATGTTGGTACTTACGTTAACGAACAAGGCCAGGGAATTACCCATTGGATGAATCGCGGTCCAGGCTTGCGTGCCGATGGCAGTTTTTATCAAACGCCGGGGCTTTCGTTTATGGATTTTGATAACGATGGCAAGATCGTTAAGCAATTGGATTTTTTTGATTTGGCGCATCAAATGAAACTGTGTGATGAGCTGGAGGAGGTCGGTTTACTTGCTGCGGCGCTAAAAGAAAATTGGGTAATACCTATGAAGAAAAAAATTATTGATATGTTAAGTTAAAGCTTACTACTATTGTTTAAGCTGTTTTTGCAGGGGCTTTAACTGATATTGCCAATAAGGTATTTTTCGATTTCAGCCATATTTTCTGCCAGTGGATAATTATCATCGTTAATCCAGTTAACCGATATAGCGCTGATAATGCTAATTAATATTTCAGCACTTAAAGACGCGCTCATGGTTGGGCTTAAACCATTGGCATCGCTTGATGATTCAAACAAGCCGCTATAGGCGCGTTTTAAATCACCAATAAGCAACACATTATTTTCGTTAGACTCGCTCTGATCTGAAACCATTTGTTGGACTAAGGTTTTTTGTAAAGGGTCGGCATTAATCATATTGTCGTTCATGCGGACAAATAAATATTTTAAGCGTGAACGAATATCTTCATGTTGCTCAACAGCAAGTGCAATGGTGTTAATGGTTTCGTCGATAATAAACGAGCGACACAAAGAACGAATAATATCGTGCTTGGTGGGGAAGTAAGCGTAAAGGGTTCGGCGCGCAACATCGGCTGCTTCGCAAATATCATCAATCGTGGTATCGGCAAATCCATGCTCAGCAAATAAGCTCATAGCCGACTCAGTTATCCGACTTCTTAGTTCGCGTTTTCGCAATTCTCTTTTGGATTCGGCAGGCTCAGTCGCTGCGCTTGGCAGTTTTATTAGCGATGCTGGGTTGTTGTCTGACATTACATTTTCCTTAGCCAGTTAAAAAGCCGTTGCGATTGCTTCGTAGTAAAAATAGACTAGAGTATACGTTTTGCGATGTCAGCTGCAAAGTGCTTATTTGTTAAGGCTTTTGCCGGTTCTGCCTGTAGCAGCATTGTCGCTTATTATCGCCTGCACGGTGGTCTTAATAAGTTTGCTAGTCGTATAAACTGCCATAGAAAAATTATTCGTCTTTTCGTGCTGCTTGTGCAGCCTGCGTGCAAGGCATGCGGGGTTAAGATCGTAAATCAACGTTGTAACTCATTGAATAGAAGTGAAATTATCGTATGCAAGATTTTAAAGATAAGTTAGCCGTTATTACTGGTGGCGCCAGCGGCGTCGGTCGATCCTTAGCTTTTGCCATTGGTGCTGAAGGTGGAAAAGTGCTAATTGCTGATGTTGATAAATCGGCGTTAGAGTCGACAGTGGCCGATTTAAAAGCCCAAGGTATCGAAGCGCATAGCGCTTTTTGTGATGTGAGTTCTGCCGATAGTGTTAATGCACTAGCCGCTAAAGCCTTTGACGAACTCGGTGGCGCGCAAATGGTTTTTGCCAATGCCGGAATTGGTGCCGGCGAGGGCGGCGCGATGTGGGAATACGCCATGCAGGATTGGCAGTGGGCGTTTAACGTGAATGTTTGGGGCGTGGTGAATTCAATCAACGCTTTTATGCCGCGTTTAATGGCGCAAAATCAGGAATCACATATGGTGATTACCGGATCTGGTAATGGTGCTTTTATGGTGCTGCCCGATCAGCCAATTTATACTGCAACCAAGGCATCGGTGATGGCGATTACAGAAGCCTTGTATTATCAGGTTAGCGCCGCGCAAGATGTGGTAAAAGTTAATGCCTTGTTTCCCGGCCCGAATATTGTTGATACGGGTTTATTTAATTCCGATCGTGTTCGTCCTAAAGACTTAGATAAAGGTGACGCGGCAAAAGATTCGGGAATTACCTGCGTAGAAGATATGCGCAAGATGATGGAAGAGTTTGGCATGGAATTAAAAACCACCCATCCCGACGAAGTTGCGCAAACTGCGCTGCAAGGTTTGCGCGATGAAAAGTTTTGGATAAGTCCAATGAATCAAGATACCGAGGCCAAAATTCAGGCGCGTATGGATTCCATCATGACACGAACAAATCCGGTTGCACCTTCGGTAGGGTAGTTTTTTGTCTTTCTAAATTACCTTTGTAGATTGTCTTTGTAGTTATTAATTAATTTTTTGGTTAAATATTATGAAAAGTTCTGAGTTACCGATTCCCTATGGTTGGTATGCCGTCGAATATATTGATGAGCTCGCGGTTGGTGAAGTTAAACCTTTACATTTTTTTGGTAAAGACTTGGTGATATTCCGCACCGAGAGCGGCAAAGCGGTTTTGTTAGATGCTTACTGTCCGCATTTGGGGGCGCATCTTGGTCATGGTGGTGAAGTGCATGGCGAATCCATTGCTTGCCCCTTTCACGGTTGGGAATTTGATGGCGAGGGTATGTGTACTAAAGTGCCTTATGCTAAAAATATGCCTGCGAAAATACAGGATTCGCCTTGTATAGAAGGCTATCCCATCGTTGAAGCTAACCGTGTCATTTGGGCTTGGTATCATCCGCGCAATATTGCGCCGTTATTTGATGTTGATATTTTGCCAGAGGTTAATGAGCCGGGTTGGACTGATTGCCATCGCTTTGAATGGGAAATTAATACCTGTTTGCAGGAGACCGGTGAAAACGGTGTTGATATCGCGCACTTTGTTTATGTGCACAGCAGTATTGAAATGCCCGAAGCCCATGTTGAGTTATCGGGTCATCATCGCATTACCACGATGCACTCGCGCACGCCGGCGATTGATGAAAACGGTGTGCTAGATCAAACTGGTGAGAATTGGGAAAAGTCGCGTTTGGTCACAACCAGTTGCGGTCCGGGTATGACCTATCAATCTTTTGAGCGTATGTTTACCTCGTTTATGCTGGGTACCATTACGCCGATTGAAAAAGGCAAGGTGTTAATGCGGTGGACTTTTGCGCAGCCAGAAGATCAAAGCGATATTCAAAAAATGTATTCCGACGGAATGATTGCAGAGATAGCGCGTCAGGTTGGTCAGGATATTCCCATTTGGGAGCATAAGATTTATCAACCGAATCCTATCTTGTGTGACGGTGATGGGCCGATCGCCAAATACCGAAAATGGTTTAATCAATTTTATGATGGCGGTATGGATGATGCGCCAATTCGTCTGGTTCAATAATTGAGTGCAGTAGTTTGGATTGGTGATATGCTGTGGTTTTAAATTAAAGAAAAAGCCTTTATTTATAGCCTAATAACCCAAAAACCGGTTTAACGATGCTTTCGTTAAACCGGTTTTTTTATTGGAGTAATTAACCTTTTAATTCGGCAGCTAATTCCATTGCTTCAGTTTGTGCCGATGAAATCATCATTGTGGTTAGCGGGCTCGCCTGCCAATCTTTAAAGCGCTCAATGATTTCGTCCCTAGTGCCAACCAAATGCATAAGGCGAATCATATCGTCGGTAACCGCTTCAATGGCTTCTTGTTGTTTGCCGCCTAAATATAATTCTTGAATTTTATTGGCTTCTTCTGCGTAACCGGCGCGTTCAAAATATTCTTTATAGAAGTTCTTACCCTTTGCACCCATGCCGCCAACATACAGTGCGATACCGGCTTTGGACTCAAACATTTTGGCTTGAACAGTTTCAGGGGTTTCATTTTTACCGTTGGTAATTACGATAGGCAGTGTGGTGAGAATTTCAAAGTCTTCCCATTTTTTGCCGTCAGTGCGTTTGGCAAAACCGCGTTTTACATTATCAACAATAACTTCAGGACGTTCGGGAATCATGCAGGTTAAATGCAAACCATCGCAAAGTTCACCGGCAAGTTCCTGACCTTTAGGTGACATAGAACCCAAGTGGATCGGAATAGGTTTGCTTGGATGAATCATGGACTTTAATGGTTTGCCTAAACCTTTAGAGTGTTCACCTGTATAAGGAATATCAAAAAACTCACCACTAAATTGCAATTTTTCTTCGCGCGC
Organism: uncultured Pseudomonadales bacterium; assembly: GCA_905480475.1. Classification (GTDB taxonomy): domain Bacteria; phylum Pseudomonadota; class Gammaproteobacteria; order Pseudomonadales; family UBA7434; genus UBA7434. Next base: position 16,346 of record CAJQQO010000342.1, read on the forward strand.
TAAAATATTTTTTACGATCGCAATATATTCGCGTGACATACTAAGTGGCTTATACCAAGGCTTGCCGTGCCAACCTTCTACAACTTGTGGGCCGGAAGTGCCTAGGCCTAATACAAAACGACCGCCGGATAATTGTTGCATGGTTAATGCGGTCATTGCCGAGTTAGCAGGACTGCGACCAGGCATTTGCATAATACTGGTACCCAAGCGAATTTTTGACGTTTGTGCGCCAATCCAGGCCAATGGTGAAACGGCGTCAGAACCCCATGATTCAGCAGTCCAAACCGAGTCAAAGCCCAAGGCTTCGGCTGTCTTGATTTCATCGTAATTGATATCGATTTCGCGACCTGAGTAGCCGAGGTTAATGCCGAGTTCCAATCCCATAATATTTGCCTGATTGTGGTGGTTATTGAGGTGTGCTTTTGAACAGCTGATAACATTTTGCGCGTATTGTACTTCAGCTAAACCGTTAGATGGATTGAAAAGCTAACTATTTTCAGTATGAATGCGATGAATACGTAAATGGCATTATCAGGCAATCCGTATCTAACGGAGCAACGCAGTGCTAGCTAAAACCATTGATGCTAATAGCGTCAACCGTATGGGTCGCCAGCAGGCTGCCAGCTTAACAAAATCAATCAACATGTTAGATCTAGCATGGGTTTTATCTGAATGGCGTTTACCGCTTACTATTTCTGTGTATGATTTGCGCTCGCTAAAACTGTTTAGCACATTAGCCATTTACTTTTATTGCTCTGGAGAAAAAATATGTCTGGTCCACTTAGCGGTGTACGTGTGATTGAAATGGCGGGTATTGGCCCCGGTCCCTTTGCCTGTATGTTATTGGCGGATATGGGTGCCGAAGTCATTCGCGTTGATCGAATCTCCGGCGGTATGAGTATGGGCGCTAATCCCGCTGATGTTATGGGGCGTGGTCGTCGCTCTGTGGCGGTCAACCTTAAAGATCCAGCCGGTGTTGCAACGGTGATTAAATTGATTGAAAGCGCGGACGTGTTGATTGAAGGTTTTCGTCCCGGTGTTATGGAAAAGCTGGGTCTTGGCCCCGATGTTTGTTTGCAGCACAATCAAAAATTGGTTTATGGCCGAATGACGGGTTGGGGGCAAGACGGCCCACTGTCGCAAGCGGCCGGTCACGATATCAATTATATCGCCATAACTGGAGCCTTAGATGCGATTGGTCGAAAAGACTCAGGGCCAGTGCCACCATTAAATTTGGTTGGTGATTTTGGTGGCGGCTCAATGTATTTATGTATGGGTATTTTAGCCGCGCTGTTTGAAGCGCAAAAATCCGCTAAGGGGCAGGTGGTAGATGTTGCGATTACCGATGGGGTTATTTCCTTAATGGCAGCTATGCAGGGTTTTCAGGCGATGGGTATGTGGTCGCCAGAGCAGCGGCAAAATAATATGTTAGACGGTGGAGCGCATTATTATGATACTTACGAATGTGCGGATGGAAAGTATATTTGTATTGGTTCCATAGAGCCGCAGTTCTATGCTTTATTAATCGAAAAGCTAGGTGTGGATATTGGTGAGCCGGGTTTTCATCAACAAATAGAAAAAGAACTTTGGTCGCAGTACAAACCTGCGGTTACTGAGGCGTTTAAACAAAAAACGCGTGAGCAATGGTGCGAGATTATGGAAGGTACCGATATTTGTTTTGCGCCGGTGTTAAATATGGATGAGGCGCCAAAACATCCGCATAATATTGCTCGTAAAAGTTTTGTTGAAATCGATGGTGTAGTACAAACCGCACCTGCGCCTCGATTTAGTCGCACGCCCGGCGAGATTGGTGGTGCAGCGGTAGCGGCAGGACAAAACAGCACCGAAGTGCTGATTGGTATCGGTTTGGCCGATCAAGATATAGCTGATTTGTTAGCCAGTGGCGCAATTGTCCAGGGTTGATAAGCGCTTAATTACTATCGAACTTTTTCAAGCGGCACCAGTCTATGGATGCAATGTTTTGCGATTAGGCTGGATAAATTCCCGCGTTCACAAAAAGGTAGGTGCTATGTTAATTCGACAATTGATAGCAATATTATGTTTACTTCCCTTATTGGCTATGGCGGCCGATCCAGCCGTTTACTCTCATCCTAAAAAAGGTGCGGTTAAAGGTGCTGATGTGGTTGCTTATTATTCGCTTGAGCCCGGAGCTAAAGCGGTTATCGGTAGCGATAAATTTAGCCATACCTGGAATGGCGCAGAGTGGAAGTTTGCTAATGCCGAAAACTTAGAGAAATTTGCAGCAGATCCAGAGGCTTACGCGCCACAGTACGGCGGTTATTGTGCCTTTGCGGTGTCGCATAACTTTACTAAGCCGGTGAATCCAAATAAGTGGAAAATCGTTGACGGCAAGTTATATTTAAACCTGAATGGCACTGCCTATCGCAAGTGGCAAGCCGATCAGGATGCTGCGATTAAGCGCGGCAATAGCAATTGGCCTACGGCGCTAAAAACCTGCGAAAAGCACGATAACTGCCAGTCCTAGTTTTACTGGTTTCTCGAGAATAAAAAACCCGCTAAAGGCGGGTTTTTTATTTTATGTTCCAAAACCGCCTTGCTAATTAGCGTTTCGATTCACACTTGAGGTTAATCAACGGCAAGGTTAGCGCGCCGACATGCCGGTATAATGCTGCTCCTTTAAGCCAGTTACAGCTTTGATAAACTGTATATTGGCGTTTTATATTCGATATTTGTTTGAGGTAGTTACGATGGCTTTTCACGGTAAGGTTGCTTTAATCACTGGCGGCGCAAGCGGAATGGGGCGTATTGCAGCATTAAAGCTAGCTAATCAAGGCGCTAAGGTCGCGATTGTCGATCTAAATGATGAGGCTTTGGCGAGCGTGTCTGCCGAGCATCCCAATCTAACACCTTTTAAATGTGATACTAGCGACTTGGCGCAAGTCAGACAATTGGTTGCCGACGTTGAGTCCACCGTTGGGCCAATTGATCGATTGACGCACTGCGCGGCGATTATGCCCGGTCAATCCATTAAGGAAATGTCTGCCGAGCTTACCAATAAAATGATGGCGATTAACTACGGTGGCACCGTTAATATGGTGACAACCGTTTGGCCGTTAATGGAAGCGAGAGGTTCTGGCGATATTATTATGTTTGGTTCGATGGCCGGTGATGTGTTGACGCATAATCTCGGCGCTTACTCGGCGACCAAATCGGCAACTAACACTTGGGCTGAGGTGTTACATCATGAAAATAAAGATACGCCATTAAGGTTTTTATTGGTTTGTCCTCCCATGGTTAATACGCCCTTAGTACAGCAAGCGATTGAACATGGCCCCGAGAGTATTAAATCGGCGGGTGAAGATATGATGGCAACGCCTGAATTTATTATTGAAGCGGCTGAAACGGCTCTTGAAAAAGGTCAGTGGGTTGTGCGTCCGGG
>CAJQQO010000343.1 GCA_905480475.1 uncultured Pseudomonadales bacterium
GTGCTGGCAAAACCCATTTCCGCTAATGCTTCACGCGCAGCGCGATAACGCAGTTCGGGTTTTTCGCCTAAGGTAAATAGCGCTTCTTTACAACCCTGCTTTTCTGCCGCCTTAGCTAAAGATACAACTTCTTCAACTGACAAGTACGGAGCATCCACTTTTTTAGGCGTGGTAGCAAAGGTGCAGTAATGACAAACATCACGGCACAGCTTGGTCAGTGGTATAAATACTTTTTTGGAATAACTGATTAACGATCCATGCGAAGCATCACGCAAGCCTGCGGCCACGCGCATTAACTCCGGCAAATCATCATTGCTTGCTAAAGCCAAAGCTTGTGAATGTGATAAATAATTTGCAGCAGTTTTATATTGCTCTTCGCCCGCATCAGTATTCGCGGCAGACGTTAATAAATGATTGAGTTCACCTTGGCCGCTTTCGACTAACGCTTCCGCTTCTACCTCTTCGACTTCCAGCATCCACATCATTTGTAATCGCTGGCCAATAGTACTTTCACGGCAGTAGCGAATCGATTGACTAGCCAGCTTATTTTGCGCAGGATTCGCCTCAACGTTATTCACACCGAGCAAAAACGCCATCAGATCACTGGGCGTATCAATATCGGCTGATAGCGCCGCCGATATAAACACTTCAACATTTAGCGATAATTCGCCAAAAGACTTTTGATGCTTTTGAAAACTGTCGCGACCAAAATAAAATAATGACTTAGCATGGTCAGATTTTTTGTTATTTGCGACTAATTTTGAATTTAAAACAATTACGTTGGTGCCAGTGCCATGCCGATCAGAAACCAGCATAACGCTCGCTTCCGCATCATCAACTTCGCTAAGCGCTTTACGTTGACTCGCCAAACGCTCTAGCTCGCTGATAGTAATTTCGGGAAGATCGGCATGTAGAATACAAATATCAACATCACCAGCAAGCGCTAATACTTTTTCACAACCGGCGTTGATCGCTGTATTTAGTGCAGAGAGATCTGCCACAGGCTCTGGCTCGTCAAGCAGACAGATATCATAGTGCTCAGCCATTAAGCTGGCGGTAGGATCATCAGAGACAATCACCACACCTTCAATAGAAGGGGCTGATGTTAAAGTGTTTAGCACATCTTCAACCATGGCATGAAATAAGCGACGTCTTTCAACCGCCGACAATACACCTGACAAGCGCTGTTTGGCACTAACAAAATCTTTAAGGGGAAGAACTGCCCACATAAATAAAACCTGTTTTTAGAAACTAATATTAAAATCGTACTGATCGTTTAACTAAAGCTGTTCGGCAAAACTAATACAATCATTGGCAAGTGCAATTTTATCTTGCTCGCTAATCATTATTGAATTAGCCATTTTTACTCTAATCCCTAAGGCTTCAATCTCGCTGACCGCATCAGCATCGGCATGATCAATCACCAAGCCATCAATAATATCGCGATAATAATTGGCCACACCTAGGGCCGAAACCGGCATATCCAGCGCAGCCATCATTTTCGCCGTTGGGCCTTTAATCGCCTGCCCATTAACAATGGGAGATACTGCTATAACTGGCGCCGAACATTGCTTAAGTTTTGGTAACACCGTTGGCAACTTTAAAATGGGATCGACACTAACAAAGGGGTTTGACGGGCAAATAAGCACCGCTTTTAGTGCATTGCCAGTATCAGACTCAATTTCAGACACCGCTGCCAATGCCTGCTCAAAACCTTCAGATAACGCTGCTTGCTCAATACCATTAAAACGTATGCCTGTGACCGTTGGTGCACATTGCCGACGAACAAAATAATCTTGAAAGTCTAGCCAATCGCTACCGTCAAACACTTGGGTCGCAACCGAGTCATTACTCATAGGGATCAGACGATGCTGCACATTTAGCGCCAAACACAGCTGCTCTGTTAGCTGCTGCAAATTCAAACCTGCGGCAATTTTTTCGCGCCTATAGGTATGGGTAGCAATATCGCGGTCACCCAAACGAAACCAGGTTTCGCCACCTAAGACTTCCAGCGCATCCATAAACTGCCAGCTTTCGTTTTTAAGCCCCCACCCGAGCTCGGTATTATTTAATCCCGCCAATGTGTACATAACGGTGTCGAGATCCGGTGAAACTGGAAAACCCATATGACAAAAGTCATCGCCAGTGTTGGTTACAATGGTTAATTCATCAGGCGCTAATACTTTTGATAAACCTAGCGCCAATTTGGCACCGCCTACCCCACCCGATAAGGCAACTATATTTCTACTTTGTTTCATTTTTTTTGCTTCATTGCAAGCTTATTGATCTAACGAAAAAGATCAGCTTCGGCATCACGAATCAAACTGGATGCATCCTGCTCACCGCGATTCCATTGCCAGCCACGAATCAATACCACCGGCACAGATTCATTGCCTTGCCCCATTAACAATGAAGCAGCCGACGCAAGCTCGTCGGCATCAGCAATTTCTGTAACCTCTAATGCGCGGCCAAATAAATCCGTAGAACCAATAGCAGAACGCAAAGCTGGCACTCCTGCACTCCCAATCGCAAAACCGGTAATGCCGTTGCGCCATGCTCGTCCAGCGCTATCACTAATCACGACGCCGATATTTAAACCTTGCGCCGCAAAAACGTCGCTGATTTTTTTAGCGCTAGCATTGGAATCAATTGGCAACAATAAAACCCTTTCGCGATTATCAAGCGAGGTGATATTGGAGCGATCGATACCCGCATTGGCATGCACATAACCACAGCGATGAGCAACGATCATAACGCCGGGGCGATGCCGAACAACTTCGGTGGACTCATCAAGAATTAACTGCACCAGCCGTGGGTCTTTATCGACTTTATCAGCCCATTCCAAGGCTTCAGCACCCGGTGTAACTTCATCGAGCAGCACATAACGATTTTCAGATTTGGAAATTATCTTTTGCGCGATAACCAAAATATCGCCGTCTTGCAAAGCGAGTTGATTGTTAGCCAATACCCCAGCAAGCAGGGTAGGCAAATCATCACCTACCTCAACTAAAGGCATACCACTTAAT
>CAJQQO010000344.1 GCA_905480475.1 uncultured Pseudomonadales bacterium
ATGTTCCTCAAATGTTTGCGCATAATTCCAACCTTTATCCCTATAGACTATCACTTTGTCTCGAAGCTCTGGAAACCGTTGCCGCAACTCTCCCAGTGAACTTTTAGATGCTTTCTCTTCTTCCCTTTTAAAGTTTCTAATACAGCAATTTCATATATGACTTTTTGAGGATTACCAGTATCTCTTCTTTTGAGAATAGACCTTCTTTTAACTTCAAACGTCTAAAGCCAGAGCGATGTTCTGCGACCATGTATCCAGCATCCCCATTAGATGCTGCCGCAAGTACTACTCAATTGCTTTTCCGAACCGACCATTTATAGGTATTCATCGCACAAATTCTACCAATTTGAGTACTTTTACTTCGCGATACCTTTTAGAGTGAAGCTAGCATTGACGCATTAAATGGCAACATCGAATCGTACTCTCCACTCTTAAGTTTCTGCACCCAATCTGGATTGGCTATCATGGCACGACCAACCGCAACCATATCAAACTCATCGTTTTCGAATTGATCTAACAGCTTGTCAATCGGCTGGACGGTTGCTTCTACACCAGCAAAAGAATCATGAAATACCGCATCGAGCCCCACTGACCCCACGGTAATTGTCGGCTTAGCCGTAATCCGCTTAACCCAACCTGCAAAACTTAACGACGAGCCTTCGAACTCAGGCTCCCAATAGCGCCGCATACTGCAGCTAAACACATCAACTCCGGCCGTTGACAAAGGTAACAACCAATCAGCCAACTCCTCAGCACTGCGCACTACCTTGGCCTGATAATCTTGCTGCTTCCATTGAGAGATGCGCATCGTGACTAAATAGTCTTCTCCCACCGCAGCACGTATGGCGCGTGTAATCTCTTCAGCAAAACGCAGACGATTAGCCAACGAACCACCATATCTATCGGTTCGTTGATTAGTCTCCTGCCAAAAAAATTGATCTATAAGATAACCATGCGCCGCATGAATTTCTATACCGTCAAAGCCCAAAGCCTTTGCTTGAAGGGCCCCCGCAACGAAAGCCGCAATAACATCCTCAATGTCGGCAATCGACATTGATTGAGCACCCGGCTTGCCTTTTGCATACAAGCCTGATGGCCCCATCGGCAGCAATTCGGGATTAAAAACGTCGTCACCTTCGCGCATCGTCCCGCAATGCCAAAGCTGTAAAACCATTAAACCGTTTGCCGCATGCACCTCTTCCACTATATTGCGCCACATGGCCAGTGATTGCTCTCCATGAATCGTGGGACAGGCTTTCGCCATACTTGCCACGGGATGATCAATCGTTGTGGCTTCAGTAAAAATAAGCCCAGCACCACCTTCTACTCTGCGCCGATAATAAGCGCCCAACTCTCGTACAGGCACTCCTTCTACACAAAATCCACGCCCCATCGGAGCCATGCATACACGATTTGGCAATTCCAAAGACCCAATTTTTATTGAGTTAAAGAGCTTGTCTATAGACGATGTCATAAATTCATTTTCCTCACACTACAGCATTTTAATAAACTTCGAACCTACAGCAGAAAAGCTAAGCATTCTTTACTGCGCCGCCAAAGTTTCAATAAGCCAATTTATCCAAATACAAGAAGCCACCTTTCAAACTTAAGATATTTCGACTGATCATTCTCGATACACATGGCCACTATTATCTTAACAGTGAGTCTTGCTGGACCCTCCAATCATACCTAGCTTGACGCCCCCAAATGGGGACAATCAGATATAATCAAAATGTTTATTCCATTTCCCAAAATAGGTTTACCTTACGCTGTAAAATATACCCTCTTTTGATTTCTCATATGCTGCTCTAACTCAGAAAGTATTTGACTGTTCGCAATATGTCAAAAAGCCGCGCTAAATGGCTGACAATCAGGAACAAAGTCAAAGCATCAACTCAGACTAAAAGCATACTTTATCACCGGCGGTTTGGCGCACTCCACCTAAGGCAGCGGATAAAGATTAAGCCGCTGGCGAACCTCTTCAAGCGGCAGTTCAAAAAGCGCTTTCCAATCTTGATTTAGCAAACACTCTGCGCGACGCGCCCGCCGCCAGCCTTTGACAAAAACGCGTAGTTTTCTGCCCTCGCCCTTAAACAAACCCACAGATGCTTGAATAAATGCAGCAATATAATGTGCTCGATAGCCATTTTGACGGCCCGTAAAAGCGAGAATACCCAACTCTCCCTCGTCGTCTGTATCATAGCCAAGTACAACGTGCCAAACATCATGTAAGTGCCGGTAGCGATCATGCACGAAGTGACCTTCTTCAGAGCCATGAGATATTTCATCTGAACTCCGCCCTAAGGCTTCCGTTAGAAGCGCTTCAAATTGCTCGGGGTAAATATTTTTGTCATCAGCAAAGCGAACGTATTCGCGACCTAGGGTCCCGTCGGGCAGCGCGCGTAGGTAATCGCGATTCGTAACAAGCCCCCACAGACTTCCCCGTGTTTCAATCGCTTGGCGACCATGCTCGCTTGAGCGCATGAGCTGAATCATCACAGTTTCGCCGCGTCCTACAATCGCAGACATCGCATCAAAAAATCGGATACCCGCGTGGACGTCCCCTTCAGACTGGCGAACTTCTCGGAATGTTTTAGCCAATTGACCAAATTCAGCAAGCATTAACCTTTCCTTTTTGTATACAACCGAATTTACAAAACCAGCACCTGTACATCGTCAAAAATAGTTAGACCGATTACGGTCTGAATTAAGAGACGGTTTAACTCATCAAGTAATCAGTTCGTTGATGATCATAATCGTTTATTTGCCATAGGGCTATCCCAAGCATCAGCTTTGAACGCCTACCCATAAAGGGACTGATAATCATTGAGTCGCTGCTTCCAATCCAATTAGCATAAGCAACAGCCATAAAAAAACGCAGCTATCTTTTTAAGACGCTGCATTTTTTTATGCGTGGGATAAATTAACCATCCCATCGCGTTTAACTGGCTTTCTAGGTGGAGTTATTTCCTGATAGAAAGCCAGTAATATTTCATAGACGATTATTTACCGCCAAATTCATACACGATATCCATACCAAATGTTCTTGGCTGTAAGTGAGTTGTCGCGGTTGCACCAATACGATAGTTAACATCGTCAGCATCAGCCAGATTCTTACTCCAGATCGCAAGCTGAAGCTTACCGTCTCCAGCATCAATATCCGCAAAACTGATACGCGCATTTAACAAGCCAAAGGCTTCAACTTCAACTCGACCAAAGTTGGTGTTGGCCAAGGAAAGCTGATCATCTTGCCAAGAGTAATCGAGGTGAAATTGCAAGGTACCAAAATCTAACGGCACATTATAATCAGTGATTACGCTATAGGCATGCTCAGGCGCCCATACAAGTTCTGTCGTATTAGTACGGTCCGAACCATCTGGGAAAATAGCATCCTTAATATCGTAATCCAGATAAGCGTAGTTCACAGCAATAGTAAATCCCTCTGCAACCAGAGCTAACATATCAAACTCTACACCTTGCACTTCGGCTTCACCTGAATTAAACACCTCGACAAATTGCGGGTTATTCACCGGGTCAGGTAGGTAATCGAGAATAATGTCATCGATGTTCATTTGGAAAATAGCGCCATTAAAACGAATACGACGATCCGCTAATTCCGCTTTCCAACCTAGCTCATAAGAAATAAGCGTTTCTTCATCGAAGCCACGGTTATAGTCAAGACTATTGCGGCCAGCGCCTCCAGAGCGAAATGCTGATGCTGCTTTAGCATAAGTTGAGAAGTTCTCAGTCCAACTGTAGTCAGCAATAACAGACCAATCCGTTTTATTCGTGTCCGATTTTGTAGCACCCGGCGCAAAACTATTGAATGCCCAGCCATCATTCACACGTGATGTTTCGCGTTCGTCTTCAGTTTGTCTTAAGCCCAAGGTAAGATCGAGTTTTTCGTCCATCGCAGCCGGTGTCCATGTGACCTGTCCAAAGATCGCAGTAGACTCGATATCACTCTCCATAGTGTATTGACCCAAATAAAGTGGAAAAGCCCCACCCGTAAATGGGTTTGTACAAGCTGGTGCTACACCGCCTGCACCGTTACCACCGACACCGAAAACGCTACAAGGTGTAAAGGCAGGAAGACTCAAAGCAAAAATACCCGTTGTATCGACAGTAGCGCGATTTAAGTACTGGCTTTCGGATTGAGTCGCGTCTTCTTCAAAATAATACAGCCCCGCGACAAATTTAATTTCGTCGTAAGTACCGATAAACTGAAACTCTTGCGAAGTCTGCTCGTGATCAGTGACAACGTTGATTTCAAAACTTCCAGCGTCACCAAAAGATTGAGCAAAGCTAGTGGATGCGTCATCCTCAAACTCGCGGTATCCAGTAATAGACTTAAACGATAAGTTATCGTTTATATCAACCGCAATAGTTAGATTATGTCCCTGTACTTCAGTTTCAGTGGTGGGCAGCGTAAAAGCAGTTTGCGCGCCACCGACTGGAGAGCGAGACTCTTCAAGTCGAGAAGTAAAACTATTAGAAATTAAACCACCGGCAGCATCGTTACCACCGGTCGGTCCAGAATACTGAAAGTAAGGTGATCCAGTCTGCATATCCGAATCGTCGTAGGCGTAATCGATCACTAGGTTTTCAATTGCATCGTAACGCAAAGCCAATCGGATGCCGGTTTTTTCCTCTGCGTAAAAATCTTCATACTCTACCCCAGAGAGTTTATTACTACCGGCGTTTTCTACCCAGCCGTCCCGCTCAGTGTGCGCGAAAGTCACTTTAGTTTTAATGCCGCCAACTGCCGGCATATTAATATTACTTACTGCACGAACAAATCCTAGATTCCCAGCGCTTACCGTTTGCTTCCAATTAAACTCACCCGTGGGTTTAGCATTGATAAAATTAATGGCACCCGCCGTTGTATTTCGGCCATACAATGTACCTTGAGGTCCACGTAATATCTCGATACGTTCTAAATCGGCTAAATCAGCTAACAAACCGGTTGAGCGGCTAGAATATACACCATCGTAATAGATGCCAACGGTGCTATCTTTTGTCAACGATATAGAATCCGCATTACCAATGCCTCGGATAAATAGCGCTAAATTATTGCTCGTTGTCGGATATGCAGGCATTTGCAAGCTAGGCGCGGCCAAGCCTATATCCTTTGCACTATATAAGCCCATAGACTCTATATTGCTTGCATCGTAAGCATTAATTGCAATAGGAATATCTTGAAGTGATTCACTGCGTTTCTGCGCGGTAACTGTAACCTCCTGAAGCGTTGCTGCATGCGTGCCTGCGCCGATGGTCGTTAGCAGTAATGCCAACGGTAATTTTTTTAGTCCAATTATAGGTCTCATTGAGTGCCTCTTTTTTTAAATGGTCCCCCACACAATCTGGGGTGAAACTGCGATCCATAGCGATCGAGGCGTTACTCTACTCTACTTTGTAGCTTTTTATTTTGAAGAATCTTTAATTAATCAATTGCCAATCCATGATGGTTTTTCTACGCCTGCACAAAACCACTTAGCTTAGGCTAGCGGTCATTCATTTCGGAGACCCTTGGAAAACCTTAGGCCGCAATAATCTAGTGTATTTTTTGATCGCTAAAAATTTGCTAGCCTCCTACACTAAAGTTTATATTGGACGTCAGCACCGGTAGGTGCCAAATAGCCTCGTTGAACCAGTAACACGATGGAACATACGCTCCAAAATCACTACCGCAGAGGAGAAACCATATCAAACCAACGAGCAAAGATTAAAAAAAACACAATCGCCCTGCGGGGAAAAAACTATTATGATCGACAACGAACGCACAATTTGATCAGCTAAAGCGTCTCTTAAATCAGACTGCAGTGACTCCAACCATCTTTGACGACGTACAATCTCAAAACACTTAAGGTCCGGCATACAAACCCCGACGACTTAACATTCGGGTCATAAAGATCTCACCACAGAATTCCCAACAATGAATACAATAACAAACATCATTAAAGTTTTTATTAACGCCGCCTTGCTGCTGATATTAATCAGCGAAGTAAGTTATGCCATGTCTGGTTCAGTACCTACAGCATCAACTTCAGTCTTAAGTAAAACTACGCCGCCCAATATTGTGCTGGTGCTCGCCGACGATATGAGCTGGTTTGATGTTGGTGCTTATCATCAGTCCATAGAAAACTTGCCGCAGAATGCGATAACACCCAATATCGATAAAATCGCACACGAAGGTATGATGTTCACACATGCATTTACCGCGACAGCCATGTGTGGGCCGACCCGAATGCAGCTCTATACCGGTCTTTACCCTGTGCGTAATGGTGCTTATGGCAACCATACACGTGTGGATGATGGCGTAAAAAGCGCCGCACATTATTTTAGAGATATGGGCTATCGGGTTGGCTTATCCGGCAAAGGGCATATTTTTCCGGGTAAAGCTTTTCCTTTTCAACGAGTGGGTAAAGAAAACAAAGGCGCTGAAGGCGAGTCTTCATTTGGAATAGAAAACACGCGTCAATTTATGGCCAAAGATTCAGCGCAGCCTTTTTTCCTAGTTGTTGCGTCAAGCAATCCACATGTGCCATGGAATCGCGGCGAGAAAAATCAATACCCCTCAGACCAATTGCAAGTGCCGGTATTTTTAAATGACACTAAAGATCTTCGCAAGCAGCTGTCACAGTATTTAGCCGAAGTATCCGACTTAGACCGTGAAGTGGGCTTATTGGAAGCAGAAGTCGAAAAGCTTGGTATTAAAAACGATACTATTTTCATCTTCACTAGCGAACAAGGCAGCAGCTTGCGCTATGGCAAATGGACCAACTACGACTCAGGTTTGCGTACCGCCTTTATTATTCGCTGGCCCAATCAAATTGCTGCCGGCACTCAAACAGATGCGATGATCGAATACGTTGATGTTGTACCTACACTGACAGACTTGGCCAAAGGTACGATCCCTCACAATCTGGACGGAAAAAGTTTTAAAGCTGTATTACAAGGCAAAGCATCGGCGCATAAGGACTTCGTTTATGGTATTCAAACATCAATGAATATTCATGAAGGCGCACCCTACCCGATACGCTCGGTGCGCGGCAAAAAGTACAAGTTAATTCATAACTTAATGCCCGAAGGTGATTTTTCAAATATTGTTAGCAATACTAGCTGGTTTGAAACAGAATTACAGACTGAAAAAATATTAAATAAAAACAATTACGCTAACTATATCAAGCGACCCGAATACGAGCTTTACGATATGGCCGCCGACCCATTTGAAAAAACCAACCTTATTGGCAAAGCAGAATACAACACCGAACTTAGCGTGTTAAAAAATAAATTGGCAGCATGGATGGAGCGACAAGGCGACTCAGGTATTGCCATAGAATTATCGGTGTGTGAGCGAAAGGGTTTTAATCATAGAGGATGCAAAAGTTCACCCTAGATTGTGCGGTATTTTTTTAGGACGCTTGGAAGTGAAGTATAGAAAATCCTCCTGAACTCATTTCTTTGTATATTGAAGAAAAGCCTATTAGCAAATAGCATCAAAGCCGACACTAGAAAGCGATTACATGTAGGTTTTATTCAATCTCTCCGAAAATATAACGAGACTGTAGAAAAACATTTTCAGACAATATCATTTTATCCAACCTCTTAAAGAATTAGATGGGACAGGTACTCTAAAATCAATTACCGCAAGGTCTGCATCGTTGGTGAAGTGCATTACAGCACCGACTATAAAGCCGATGCTGGTAAGTAGTAGAGTGATTTTTTTCATTATTTTTTTCCGGTGATTTTGATTGAGGATTAGAGCATTAATGGCGGAACGGAGCCATGAATTGCTTGTTAGTTGTAGGTGTTAAGTTTTTCTAGGACTTGTAGATGAGGTTTGCTAGTTTTCTGAAGGTTAAGGTCAAGGTCAAAACCGTCGGTGGTGGACCGACAGCCAGTAACTTTTTTTCTACAGCAAAAAAAAGTCACCAAAAAATGCCGTAAACTGAGCACGCAGTTTAATCACGAGCGAAACAGGGTTCTTAGGCGAAACATCGCGTCTCTCAGATGGTTCATAGCCACCAGTAACAATTAGGTCGCTAGATCACGGATGAGTTTTAAAATGTGCCAACAGTCTAAGTTTTTACTTACCCTCACATAAAGGCGCTTTCTGAACTTATTCGTTGAAATCTCCTAGCTTCAGCCGAAAGTTCTACCAACTATCTAAGAGGCACAAGCGCAAGATTGAGCGAAATATCCCACCTCTCAGCTAGCTCATAATCACCAGTAACAATTGGGTCCCTGATTCAAGGATGAGTTGTAAAACGTAGCCGAAGGGCTAAGTTTTACTTGTCCTCACATAAAAAAACGCTTTCTGAACTTGTTTGTTGAAGCCACCTAGCTTCTTGCTGAAAGTCCTGTCCAACTCTCTGAGAGACGCGATAGACAGATTAAGGATAGAGTTTCGCTCGTGATTAAACTGCGCGCTCAGTTTACGGCGTTTTTGCCTACTTTTTTCGCTGTTGAAAAAAGTGGGTCGCTGTCGGGCGACCCCGACAATCTCTTGACCCTAAACGGTAATTAAACATTGACTAGCTGTAGCCTAATCATACTACCTAGAAGAGACAGATACTCAACCGCTGTAATCATTTTTTTCAGTACTTGTCCCATTTACCCTGACGGCGTACTTTGCATCATTAAAAGAACCGAACCGCTTAGTACCATTTCATTTCGTTGATTACTGCATTGTATTGTTATCGTGATCAGTGCCATACCCGGCCTGGAATTAGATTCTCGAAATCCAGTCACCTGATGACATGTATCTATTTTTTCTCCGATTACCACCGAGCGGTGTTGTTGAAAGGTATCTTTAATATGACCAGGAAAACTTCCGTCAGGCGTCTGCACCTTAGTAAACTCTTTTAACCAACTTGAAAAAGCGCGGCAAAAAACCAAAAGGGGCGGCACTAGGTAGAAGGTCTTCACCTTATTCTTGTAAGCATCCGCTCGCTCACCAGTGTATTCAATATAGGTAGCCACTTCTTTTTCGGAAAAAGTGTGGCCCGTACAGCTTCCTCGAGGGCCGTCTTGATACATGTTCTCTGCATAATAGATGGCATTAGGATTGGGCGTAAACGGTGAAGGCAATAGTTTTTTGGGTTCTTGCTCATTGGTCAGCAAGCGTACCGAGTCAAACGTGATACTGCCATGACTGGTGTTTTTCCCGCCTTGGTTTTCCAACGAAAAGTTAAATCTCTTTTTGCTTGTACTCTCTAAAGGATCCAAGCTGGATTCGAGAACATTCACCGACAATTCATCATTACAAAATACTGGCGAACCAAAATTGCATTCGATGGCGGTTGGCATATCGAAAGCAGGATTGCCGTTCAGACTATGGATTTGTGATACCCAACCCGTTGCCCAACTTACGCCAAGGAGGCCATGAGCAAAATTATCCTTTAAACCTACAGATCGAGCATAGTCAAAATCTAAATGGATTCTTGAATAGTCATCAGTCAGCTCTGCAAATTGTGCAATAGCATTTCGCGAAACTGTGCGTGATGTCATTTGCTGCTTACTCATGCCAATTAAGCCTAAGGGATTAGTACAATACGACCAACTGCTTCACGATTTTCCAACATGCGGTGCGCACTGGCCGCCTCCGACAATGAAAGCGTTTTGTCGATGCAAATTTTTATTTTTCCTGCCTCTACCATACTCATGGCTTCGCGAATTGCTTGGCGGGTATTGCCATCCGATCCCATAACAGTTAAGCCATTGACAACCAATGTACCCAAATTTAAATGCACCGGCTCAGGAGATATTGTTCCAATGACAGCAATACGGCCCAATCGTTTAACGCTTTTTAACGTCGATACAAGCGTCGCTGATCCAACACAGTCGATAGCGCAATCTAAGCCAAAAGGTTTGATAGCTCTGATCAATTTATGGATATCTTTACCATCATTAACGATGACATGGTCAGCGCCCCATTCCTTAAGCGTGTTTACTTTTTTCTCGCTACCGGTAACCGCCCAAACAGTGCAACCAATCAATTTTAAAAATTGCAAGGCCGCAAGTCCTACCCCGCCCGATGCTCCTGTTAATAAGACATCCTCCCCTGGGCGCGCCTTAATTCGATTGTGAACGTTATGGTATGCAACCGCTACCGCGCTCATGATGCAGGCGCCCTCTTCGAAAGATATTCCTTGCTGCAATCGCTCTAAACCACGTTCATGGAGTACCGCGTACTCGGCGTAACCTCCGTCAGTCGTTAGACCGTACATTTGAGTCAGGTGTACGCAACGACGCTCGTCGCCTCCTACACATTCATCACAATGCCCACAAGAGTCTGTATAACGATTAATAACTCGGTCAGCCATTTTCCAGCGACGCACATCACGGCCGACAGCAATAACTTCTCCAGAAAATTCGTGGCCTTGTATTATCGGCGTTTTTAGCAAAGGGTGCCCCCCTTGTCGTTCAATAATATCTCGGTAAGCAACACCGCAGGCTTTAATTTTTATCAGCACACTTTGAGAGTCTACTAGCTCTGGCGTCGGCACATCTTTGTATATAAGGTTTTCCGCTTTACCGGTTGACTCAAGTACGACAGCTTTCATCAATTATTTACCTTTGTGTTTCGATCATTACGACGACAATATTATTATTGTACCCCGCCAGTCCTGATTGAACTGAAAAAACGCATTGAGTAAGGGAGGGTTCTAACTAATCACTTACTCGCATTGGATATGATTGTAAGTCGTCAAAAAAAGTCATACGCCTGCTGCGCGCTTTTCAGAGTATGTCTATTACACGACCGTTTATTGCGTCAACTTTTATTGCCCCACTATTTATTACGCAACTATTTATTGAGCAACAAAGCCACCATCAACCGGTAGTGCAACCCCCGAAACAAAAGAGGCCTTTGGCGAACATAACCAAAGCACTGCTTCAGCAATTTCTTGAGGTGTTGCTATCCGACCTATAGGATGCATATCTCGCAGATCCTGTTCGAGCTCCGGCCTCTGAGTGAGCGCATTATCAACCATCTCTGTACGCGCTGTGCCGGGACAAATCGCATTGATATTTACGCCTTGAGAGCCATACTCTAGCGCGGCAGATTTAGTTAGCCCAAGCACACCGTGTTTACTCGCAGCATAAGCAGATTGGCCCGCAAATCCGACAAGCCCTACACCCGATGCAGTATTCACAATCGAACCTTTAGTCTTTAGGATATGCGGTAGTTGGTACTTCATTCCTAAAAAAACACCCGTTAGCATAATATCAATTACACGTCGCCATTCATCTTCCGGCATATCAGCAACTAAATTCGTTTGTCCCGCAACACCCGCATTATTTGCAGCGTAATCCAGCCGACCAAATTGCTTTACCACTTCTGATACCGCAGCAGCCATCGACTCACCGTCACTGATATCCGCTTGAATAAACAATGCCGTTCCGCCCGACTTGGCAATTGCCTGCGAAGCTGCTCGCCCCTTATCGACATCGATATCGATTATCCCGACACTCGCTCCGCGGATAGCAAATAATTCAGCAATGGCAAAACCTATACCTGAGGCCGCACCAGTAACCATGGCAACCTTACCTGCAAATTCAAGCTCACTCATAATAATAATAAAGCTCTCCAATATCTATGTTGCGACTTATACGCGAAAAGCAAAAATATACGCTAACTTAATTGACTAGTAATAGTTTGTAAATCGAAGTAATCGCGCCATCCAGTGATTTTACCGTTTTCCAATTCAAAAACGCCCATCACCGGAATTTCAAGCCATTTGCCGTTCATCTGAAAGCGATCAAGGCGCTCGGTAAACACTACCCCCTCTGCGCTTTCACCAATATTGTGTATTGGCCATTCAATAGCGCTGCTGTGCTCCTGCATAACCGCCAACTCTTTCCAAATCGCATCCTTGCCGATACAAGGTTTCAGTGGAATATTGTGGTAGCGGGCATTGTCGGTAAAAAACGCCAATATCTCATCTTTATTGTTGCGGCAAATCGATGCGATAAAGTCTTTTACAATAGGGATATTACTCATAAAAATGTTCTGGGTTCAGCTTGAAGTTACGTTTTTAAAATTAATTTTCACGTCGCTTTGTGTGACCAATGCTAACGACCATGCTTCCAAAAATAACTACCGGAAATCCATAGTCCCATCTTTCAACGATGCAAACTTAAAGGTCAATTTATCAAGAATATAATTCTGATACATTTTCCATGGCGCCTTACTACCCTCGTTAGGAAAACTTCCCGCCGCACGCTCAACATAACCCGATTTAAGCGTCATCATCGGGCTATCATGCATCTCGCTACTACTGTCACGAGGGCAACACTGACGATAATCGTTGGCTTTCATATAGTTCATAATGCGGGTAATAAACTCAGCTGCAAGATCAGCCTTTAACGTCCACGATGCATTGGTATAGCCCACCGTAAACGCCATATTCGGAACATCACTTAACATCATGCCTTGGTAAACAGTCTTATCGGGAACAACCACAGGCTCCCCATCCACTGTCATAGCTATGCCGTCAAAAAGCTTAATCGTAAGACCGGTCGCCGTCACGATAATATCGGCATCTAAGGCTTCACCCGATTTCAAACGAATACCGGTTTGAGTGATATGATCGATTTGGTCGGTGACAACAGACGCCTTACCATCATTGATGGCGTGAAATAAATCACCGTCGGGCACCATGCACAAACGCTGGTCCCAAGGTTCGTAGCTTGGCTTAAAGTGCTTATCAATATCATAGTCTTCACCAAGCAAGGTGATAAGCCCTTTGCGCACATAGGACTTTGCCCACTCAGGCCTGCGGGTACACACTTGATAAACCATCATGCCACTTATAATATTTTTCCAACGCGTAATATGATAGGACAACTTTTCAGGCAGCCAACGACGTAAGAATACGCTGAAGGAATCTACTTCATCCACCGACAAAATATAACTGGGCGTGCGCTGTAGCATCGTAACGTGAGCAGCCTTGTCGGTCATCGCTGGCACCATAGTCACCGCTGTTGCACCACTGCCAATGATCACTACTTTTTTATCGCTATAGTCAAAATCTTCTGGCCAATGTTGAGGGTGCACAATCGTGCCAGCAAAGTTTTCGCTACCGGCAAGCTCAGGCATATGAGGTTTGTCGTAATCGTAATACCCCGTACACAGATATAAAAATCCGCATTCGATCTGCACTAGCTGCTCAGTAGCCACGACCAAAATATCAACCTGCCAACAAGCTCGCTCTGAATCCCATTGCGCCGCCTGCACTCGATGCCCAGTACGAACATGCTGACTGACTTGATTCTCGGTCGCGGCATCACAAATATAGTTACGAATGGAATCGCCATCGGCTAGCGCTTTATCATCAATCCAAGGTTTAAAACGATATCCCATGGTATACATATCGGAGTCGGAACGAATGCCCGGATAGCGAAAGAAATCCCAAGTGCCGCCTATAGCATCGCGCGCTTCCAAAACGGTATAGCTTTTATCGGGGCAGTTTTGCTGTACATGACAGGCGGCGCCAATGCCGGAGATTCCAGCGCCCACTATTAACACATCCGTTCTTTCCATTTCTAACCTCAGCGCATGACTTAAACAAGCATAATCTGACTTAACAAAAGTGTTATGCAATTCTAATTGGGATTGTACGTCATCAAGGTGAGCTACGCCCATGACCAAATGTTATCTTTTAACTTCTGCTCATTTAACTTCAGCTCTTTTAACTTAGGCCCTTTTACCTAGGCGCTATAAATAAGCCACCCCATAAACTATCGCCTGAGCTTTTGTAGCCTGCTGGTCAACTGTCCGCATAACGTCTAACAGCTATTCAATGGCGGCATGCTCAAACCTCCCTTGCCGCATATTTTCTACAGCGTGCGGCAAGCCCGTAGGAAATCGCCTTATCCTTTGATGCAAATCAACAAGTCATTGTGCCAATATATTTAGACTGACTGTATTAGTGTCTATATAGCGGACTTACATTATGACTAATAAAGAGCAGTTAGTAGAGCGCCACATACTTGAATACCAATCTCGACTCAAACATATTGACGAGCTTGCCGAACGAGCAGAACTTGCTGCGATCGATTTTGATGCCGAACATGAAGCGCGATTGGAATTGCAAAAGTATCAAAAAGAGCTCGATCTCTTAAGGCACAAATCCGGTGATATAAAAAATATGAGCGTGGAGAAATGGCGCGAAGAAACCAAGCAGAGTGCAGGACCAATGGCTATCTGGGATATTCTCGCACAAAATTTAGAAGATTTTATTGAGCGTCATGAGTGAATTTTCTTTTGACTGAACTGACAGCCTTTATAAAACTAACAGCCCTGCTTTCTGATTACATGTACACGCTTCCCAGTAAATAGGACAAACACCCAGCAGTTATTAGCAATTTTTTAATCATTGATGAGTAAATCTCTCTCGCAGACTACCCCATCGATATTCGATAGTTATAGTCGCCACCGCTAATCATGGTGCTATTTGCGCTTCGAGCTGTTAATTTTATATTGAGTGCCACAATAAGCGCGCAACACAGCTTTCGGTCGCATAGCACGGTGCTTAGTTGCACGACCACTGACACGCGCACGCCATAGATTAAAGCTGCGACGTGTAAGCTGTCGACGCATAAGCGCAATCACGGCCGATTCAAGAAGACCAAACTGTGTGGCGATCGCCTCGAAGGGTGTGCGGTCTTCCCACGCCATTTCAATAATGCGCGACAACTCATCTGGCGATAAAGCCGGTAATACATTATCGCTGTTCCGTGCTGAAGTCATTTCTAAGTAAATCCTGTTTAAAAGGGTTTCTACGTCCCAGCCGCAAAAAGGATCACCTTCAAGACCAGCACCTAGCCGAAACAGCCTGATTACCGTGCTCTGCGTAGTTATCTATTTCTAGGCCTGCAATCATCATTCAACCCTCTTTCAATCAATTAGCCAATTTACTCTAACTGTGGCTAATGGGATACAGAGATCGAAATCACTCTCTAGCTAATGATCTAGTTAGAACAAGCGTGCGTATATTGAGGCATATTTTGATTTAAGACTGTTAAATAATTAAAGAGGTTCCGCATGATAAACTTAAAAAAACTATTTTTGCAATTTTACGGTTCGTACAACAGAGTAATGGATGCAGACTATAACCCCTTACGTCATGTGCCAGACCCCGCCTCCCGTTTTTGGATAATGACGGTGTTAGCATGGATGTGGTGTATAGCCTCAGGATTGTATTTAGGTAGCGTCTTGTTTATCGGCGCGAGCTTTGTCGGCCATATAGGACTGCTGTTTATGGTGTTTTTTACCGCCGCCGTTTTTTACGATGCGGAGCAACGACAAGATACATGGCTAGTGCAATTGAAAAAAGATTGAATCAATCAAAAACGGATAATGCCTTTATATCGTCAATGACAATTGAATGCATAAAGGCCCCTTCGCTGTGCTCTTCAGCGCTATAAATCAAGCACATATTAAGACAGTTTATTCGCTAGCGTTTTAATCGCTTGCTTTATAGCAATTGAATTGCAGCTAAAGCCCTACGCCAATCTATTATCCCGCTCAATGTATTTGGCGCTGAATAGATACATCAACCCATAAGCTGACTTGTTAGGCTTCCTCATGGTGTGGCTCAATATGTATTGAAATATCCGACACGCCAAAGACATCTGCAATAAGTGATTCGACATTATTTGCAATAATATGAGAATCAGTGGTCGAAATAGTTGGGTCTACTGAAATAACCAAGTCAACTGACTTTTCATCGCCTATCCAGCGTGATCGAATTCTATAAACTTGAAGAACACCTTCCACGTCGTGAATGGCGCTAGATAACAACTCAGGGTCTAAAGAAAACCCATCTAGAAGGACTGGAAACGCTCTTTTATATAGACCATAGGCCAACCAGAAGATAAGCCCAGACACGGCAAGAGCACAAACTCGATCTAACCAAACATAGCCCATAGCTGATAATTGCCAACCGACGATGACAACAACCGTAGTCGATACATCCGCAAAAGTATGGCTTGCATCCGCTTGGAGGATGTCAGACTGCAATCTTTTTGCCCACATTCGTTGCCATGCTGCTAAAGATATATTAACCATCAGCACGGCTAACATAACAGCCAGCCCCCAAGCCGAATCAACTATCTCAACATCTTCTTTCCTGATCGCGTGCAAAGCCAATTCAAACGCAAGAACCGTCAGAAGTGAGGCAAGAAAAAAAACGGCCAATGTCTCGAACTTTCGATGACCATAAGGATGCTCTATATCTGGAGGCGCACTTGATATTCGAATGACGAACCACGCAAAAATATTGTTCACGACGTCAGTTAGTGAGTGTATTGCATCACCAAGAATGGCAAGTGAACCTGTAACAAGACCTACAATGAGTTTTGCAATTAGAACAATAAGATTTATTGATCCCTCTATCAATATTATGCGTTGTACCTGTTTGTCTTTTTTTGCGATGCTAAGCACTTTTATTTGGCTCTGTAATAATTGTTTTTTGGCCTTAGGTCTAACTCACTGGGATATTTCAAAGCGAATAGTTATCTTCATTGATAATGACATACATTTTGCGCCCCCTAATATCTACTAGCTCTACAAACTCTACAAGCTCTACCACCCCTATTATTGAATAGATATCAAAGCGCTTAACCCATCAGCTACGTGGGCGTTAAACCTTCGCAACTCTCCTCCATGATAGTTGCGACTAACAATGATTGATCAATATCGATAGCTTATCAAGATTTATTCACGCTTGTTGATAGTAAGCTGGATTCTCTAACGTAATCTCTCTGGCAATGAGCGCGCAAAAACTACCATCATCAATCCCAATAACATCGCATAGAATTGGCTTGAATCAGCAGTAATAAGCGCTGTAGAGGAACCCGTTGTTGCCAGCGTTGCTTTCCCACCCAAGACCGATTCAAACAGCCAAGTGCCCAGCAAGCTTTCATAAAATATCGTATAGATTCCCGCACCGATCAAACCGCCAATAAGAAAAAACACCGCATCCATTCTGCCAGCACCAGCCGCTACAATGCCTGTGCCTGGACAAAAGCCTGCGAGCGCCCAGCCAAAACCCAGCATCGCACCGCCGACAATAACGCCCCAATACATCGATTTGATACTCAAATGACCCGCGTCAATCCACTCGCTCATTAAACCGAGAAACAAGAAAAATGACGCTATACCTATGCCAGACAATATCGCTTTCATTAGATGCAGGTCAGTTAAACCTAACATACCAGTAATTTTTTCAGGATCAGCCGCACCAATTCGCTGCAACACGAATCCAAATAAAGTGCCCAAGATCACTGCAATGACTATCTCCATAACGCACTCCACGACTTTCTAATTAGATGATGTATGATTTTATTGACGATAAACTAAAATCGCCGTTGGTATAGCGATAGCAAATGCCGCCAAGGCGAACGCATAGCCACTGACGGCAGTTTGCATCATTCCACTCATCATATGCCCACTGGTACAGCCGCCTGCCAGTCGCGCACCCAGCAAGACGATAACGCCTGAGAAAAAAGTGATCGCATAACGGAATGGCCGACTATGACCGAATCGCCGCTCATGAAAATCAGGAAGTTGCTTGATCGGATTGTCGGTCGATTTTTTTTGAAAGTAGCCGCCAATAAAACCATCTAAAAGCATACTAACCACAAAGGCCAGACCATAATTTAATGGTTCGGCTATTGCTTTGGCATACTTTCCGTTCGATTTATTCAAGTATGCGTTAGAGCTACGATAGCCTGATATCACATTGCCTTCCGACTTTTCAGCGACAACGAGCTGATTATCAAACGCCGAGAGTACAATGCCATCAACAATTACAAACTGGGTCGAAACACCTATAGGCTTGACCAGAATAATCGCCAATAGAAAACACAGCGCAAGTGCACAACCGCTTTTAAACCAATGCCAATACATCACTATCCCCCCTACTCTATAAGCACGCCAGTTATGGCTCTATGCTTGCAACCATTGAAAAGCTTCACTTTCCTTTTCAAAGTATTTAATGTCACCCGCGATAAACCATGAGCCTAACTTTGCACTCATTGCCTGCCAACGCTTGTTACCCAAAATAGCTACTTTTTGAAACTCCCGACCATGCTTTAATCCTAACTTTAAATCATCCCATGCAGCGCGAACCGCCCAGCCATCTAATTCAGTGCCGTCAATAAATACCTTAATTTTTGGATTTTCCACCCCCAATAATGCCGAGTCAATCATAGGAATAATAATTTCATAGTCGCTGTGCTGTAAAGTACCAACCGCTTTGAGGGTAAGAATAAATTCGTTGTCAACGCGCTCAATTCCAATAGATAAACCGTGTCTAACTACTGCCATTTTAATCACCCCTTTTTTAGCAATAGATCTTCATTAAAAAAACTAAAAAAAACACACTACTAAAGTGTTAGAAAGAAAGTGGTTAGCATAGAAACAACTTAGAAATGCTAGTTGATTGAGATCAAGACAAGCTTAAAAATTTTAGACAGTAGCCGTATGAGCGCTCTACAATTGAGCAAATTACACATGCATGGCGCTTTACACCTTGGCTCTTACTACTTCAAAAGCACAATTAAAACGCAGCCTAACACTGCCATTACTCACGCTGTATGGATTAGGCACAATTCTAGGTGCGGGCGTTTATGTATTGGTTGGAAAAGTGGCGGGAGTTGCCGGCATTTACACGCCTATCGCATTCTTGGTCTCCGCACTTGTCGCTGCATTTACGGGCTTCTCATACGCAAAACTCAGTTCGCGCTACCCGCGTAGCGCAGGCGAAGCGATCTATGTTAGCCAAGCATTTGCTTGGCCTACGCTATCAGCATGTGTTGGTTGGTTTGTTATTGCCACTGGCGTTGTGTCTGCGGCTACGCTGGTCAATGGCTTCGTTGGCTATCTGTCCGTATTTATGCCAATGCCCGAGCTCACGGCCATCACACTGGTTATTCTTCTTATCACTGGCATTGCCTGCTGGGGCATTACTGAATCGGTAACGATTGCAGCGATCGTTACCGCCATTGAATTGAGTGGCTTAGTCATAGTGCTCGCCGCACTCAATGTAGAGTTATCCACCCTGACCGAACGCTGGCCAGATCTTGTGCCCTCAGCCGACAAAGGTATTTGGTTAGGTATTCTTCTCGGTGCGCATCTCGCGTTCTATGCATTTATAGGCTTTGAAGATATGGTCAACGTCGTTGAAGAAGTCGTTGATCCAAAGCGCACAATGCCTCTGGCCATTCTGCTAGCACTCGGCATTGCTTCATTGCTTTACATACTGATCGCACTCGCTGCCATTCTCAGCTTACCGCTCAATGAATTGAACGCCAGTAATTCACCGATGGTAAGCTTGCTAGAAACGAAAAGTGAAAAACTGGCGACCATAATCGGCATTATTAGTCTGATCGCAATTTTAAACGGAGCACTGGTACAAATCATCATGGGTGCACGGATGTTATACGGTATGAGCACTCAAAAATTGGCTCCTAGTGTATTCGGAAATATCTCAAATAAAACACAAACCCCGATAAGAGCGACACTTTTTATAGGCATTATCATCTGGTT
>CAJQQO010000345.1 GCA_905480475.1 uncultured Pseudomonadales bacterium
GCTTGATCCGCCCTTTATCCCCGGCAGTGAATGTGCGGGTGAGATACTCGAGCTAGGTGAAAACGTTAGTGGTTTTAAAGTCGGTCAACGGGTTATGGCAATGACGGGCTTTGGCGCATTTGCGCAGGAGCTATTGGTATCACCACCGATGCAGCAGTTAATGGCTATTCCGGACAGTATGTCATTTGAAGACGCCGCGTCTTTTAATATGGTTTACGGCACAGCTATGCACGGTTTGGAGCAACGCGGTAATTTAAAGTCAGGAGAAACCGTATTAGTTTTAGGTTCGGCTGGTGGCTGTGGTAGTGCCGCCGTTCAAATCGCAAAGGCAATGGGTGCAACAGTTATTGCAGCAGCAAGCACGGATGAGAAGTGCGCACAGGCAAAAGCTTGCGGTGCCGATGAGACGGTTAACTACGGTGGCGAGCAGAATCTTGCCGAGCTAGCGGGCAAAGTAAAAGCCTTAACCAATGGTAAAGGTGTTGATATTGTTTTTGATCCGGTCGGCGATGTGTTGTTTAAGCAAGCGATCAGATGTATGGCTTGGAATGGCCGCTATTTGGTTATTGGTTTTGCTGGCGGAGAGATACCGCAATTTGGAATTAACTACAGCATCCTTAAATCAATCTCTGTAGTGGGTGTGGCGTATGGTATGTCGGCTATTTACGACCCGGCCATGAACCAGAAAAACTTTAAGCAGCTTTTTGATTGGTATGATCAAGGTTTATTAAAGCCGCTTATTGGTCAAAGCTATGCGTTTACTGATATTCAATCGGCCTTGGATGATTTAAAAGCAGGTCGCGCCTTAGGGAAACTGGTAGTTCGCAGCTAAGCGTTTAAATAAATACCTAGAAGCCAGACGTCATTGAGTCAGCCCTATTTGTATGAAAACATAGCAATCATTGTCAGGCCCAAACTAGCCCATAATTAGCGGTTGATTGCGGCGAGTCGCTCGGAATCTTCCAAGCTATGATTCCGGCTATGTTTACGATCTGGCCATAAGCGAATCATACGAGCCTTTTATTATCAGTGAAAAAAATAGACGCTTTATAAGTAAAACACACGGTCCTTTTTAAGCGAAATAGCATTTAAGCGAGATAGAAAAATGAACGATAGCCCAATATATGAAGATCTTTTGGCAAAGCTTAACGTGCTTAAAAAAGCGCAATTGGCCGAGGGGATTCCCACTGCAGAAGTGCGTAAAGAGCGCTTGCAGCGTTGTATTAATTTACTGGTTGAAAACCAACACGATTTAGCCGAAGCCCTAAATCAGGATTACGGCGGTCGTTCACCAAATTTGACTCGCATGTCAGAAGTGATGCAAACCATTGGTCATTTTAAAGATGCACAAAAGCGCTTGGTTAAATGGATGAAGCCCGAGCGTCGCAGTGCGCCAGTGCCTATGGGTTTATTTGGTGCCAAAGCGCAACTGCGTTACCAGCCTAAGGGTGTGATTGGCATTATGTCGCCGTGGAACTTTCCTATCGCGATGATTTTTAATCCCTTATGTAATGCTTTGGCGGCTGGCAATAGAGCAATGATTAAACCTTCGGAGTTTAATCCCAAAACAGCTGCCTTATTGGAAACGCTATTCGCTAAATATTTTGCAAGCGATGAAGTGTTGTTAGTTAACGGCGGTGCAGAAGTAGGGTCGGCTTTTGCGTCATTACCACTAGGGCATATTTTATTTACCGGTGCAGGTTCCATTGGTCGTAAAGTTATGGAAGCCGCTTCTAAAAACCTTACCCCGGTAACTTTGGAGCTAGGTGGTAAGTCACCGGTTATTGTTGGCGAGTCGGCAGATATTAATGAAGTTGCTGCGCGCATTACCACGGGTAAAGGCAATAACGCTGGTCAAGTGTGTTTATCGCCCGATTATGTATTTGTTCCGCGCCAAAAAGTCGAAGCGTTTATTGATCAAGCCAGACAAACGTTCCGCGAGCAATACCCAACGGTTATTGGCAATCCCGATTACAACTCAATGATTAACGACAGACATTATCAACGTATTGCCGCTTATATTAATGAAGCAACAAGCAGCGGTACTAGAGTTGAGAATTTAGGGAGTGACAGTATGCAGGCGGGTGATAACCGTATACCCATACATTTAATTATTGATGCGCCAGAAGAGTCAGCGATTAGCCAAGAAGAAATATTTGGTCCTATCATGATTATTCGCCCCTACGATCAGTTAAGCGAGTGCACACAATATATTAATGAGCGACCATCACCTTTAGGTTTGTATTACTTTGGTAAAGATAAAGCCGAGCAGCAATGGGTATTGGATAATACACTTTCTGGTGGTGTCACAATTAATGAAGTCATTATGCATGTTGCCTGTACTGATCTGCCTTTTGGTGGTGTGGGCGCAAGTGGCATGGGTAATTATCATGGCCATGAAGGTTTTAAAACCTTTAGCCATGCGCGCGGTGTATTTACCGAAGGCAAAATTAATTTAGCCAAGCTGGCCGGCACTTTACCGCCCTATGGCGATAAGGTTAAGAAAATGCTCGATGGTCAAATTAAAAAGTAGCGCTAGTTGAAATTGCTATTGTGTTGATATTGAGAATAAGCAAATAGGAAACAGGAAGCAGGAAACAGCATGCAGTCAACAGCGGCAGTATTAAAGTCCTTTGTTGAGAGTTTTGGTTATCCCGATAAAGTGCTTGCCCATTTAACTGATAATGCCGTATGGACGTTACATACCGGTAGTCAGGAGCCGGGCGGCACTTATAAAGGTAAGCAAGCGATTGCAGGATTAATGAATAATGTGTTTGGTGGGATTTATCAGCCGGAATCCTGTGCGGTAGATATCCAACAATTAATTGCTGATGATAATCAGGCGTCAGTTCGTTTTACCTTGAGTGCTACGACGACTTGGGGTGCAAAATATAGCAATGTCTATGCAATTTTTGTTTCAATAAACGAAGGCAAGATAAATGAATGTTTTGAATTTTTAGATAGTAATGCGGCAGTGGAGCAGCTTGCCGCAGATGCACCAGCCGAATTAAGCACTTAATGCTTATCGGCTTTTTCTTCTTTTCGTGTCGTACTTATTTGGCTAACTAAAGCAGCTTCTCAGCGCGATCAATCATTCTAAGCACATGCTCGCCAATCGCATCTTGGTTATCACGTGTTTTATCTACCAATGATCGCTGGTAAATTCCTTCCAATAATACAGACTGTCGAAAATAATATAACAATTGATAATAAACAAAATTTTCTGCTTGATAATCTACTAGCGATAAATAATAGGCAACCATCTCGTCATAGCTGGGCCAATCTATACCGGCGTTAGCGTCGTACCAAATATCCAAAAAACCGACCAAGTCTAAAAACGGATCGCCAATAGTGCTAGTTTCCCAATCGACAATAGCGACAATCCTTGGCGGTAGCTCCGGCCCCATCATAATATTAAGCGGGTGGTAATCACCATGCATTATTGTCGGTGTCCAATTGGATGGCAGATTCTGTTGTAGCCACTCGCCAATTTTTTTAAGCGCCGGTAATTCTCTGCCGCCGTAGTTTTCCACATAGCTATCAAGCTGCGATGTCCAACGGCCAACCTGGCGTTGATGGAAGTCATCGGGCTTGCCGTAGTCTTCCAAGCCAACAGCGCGCCAATCAATTTGATGAAGTTTTGCCAATGCATCTAACCCTGCGTAGGCAGTTGCTTTTATTAAACTTGCGTCGGCAGTAAATGCTTTTGGTATTTGCATGGCTGGAGTAAAGCCATTAATTTTTTCCATAATATAAAAAATCGAACCCATTGCCGTCTTGTCGGTGCAAAGCGCGATGGCGGCCGGGGTAGGAATATCACTGTGGGTTAATGCTTTTAATAAACGGTATTCGCGTTGCAAACCTTTTTCGGCTTTCTCCCATGCAATACTGGAGCTACGACGTAAAATCCATTCAGTATTTAGACCATTGCTCTCAAATGACAGCACAAACATTTCGTTAGATGCACCGCCTTTGAGTTTGCTGACCTTCAGTGGCTCGATGTTTTTTAGCTTTTGGGATTGCAGCCATAAATCCAAAGCCTGGATATCAATCAGTGTTGCGATTTCTGTAGCTTCGTCGCCAGAAGAATCTACACCGCTAGCTTGATCAGTCATTATTGGCTTGCTCCAAAACGTGGGCGTATTTTTTATCAGCGGCTTCGCGACGCGCAGGTAAATGTTCGCTTGGCCATAGCGGGTGTAGCTCTTCTCTTAGCTCGGATTTAAATCGACGCATAATCTCTTTAGCCATAGTAGCTTTATGCACTTCGGTTGGGCCGTCGGCACAGGCTAACATAGGCGCGGTGTTCCACATACCGCCAAAAGGCATTTCATCCGAAACGCCTAAGCTACCGTGTAAATGCATCGCAGCCCAAACGACATCTTTTAACACTTGCGGCGTTGCGGCTTTGACAGCGGCAACATGTAAACGGGTTTCATGCGCTAAGGGTCCTTGTTGATCCATAATCCATGCGGCATGCATGACCTGCATACGAAAGGCTTGCACCTTTGCCCATGTGTCAGCGATTTGTTCTCCCACTACTGGATTACGTGACAGCGAGCCATTACGTGTTTGTCTAGCTAGGCCGCGCTCGCACATCATGTCCAATGCGCGCTGGCAGTTGCCAACGGTGCGCATCGCATGATGTAAGCGACCACCAGCGAGGCGAACTTGCGCCAACATAAAACCTTGGCCTTCTTCACCTAGCAGATGATCTTTGGGAACGCGGACATGATTAAATCGTAAATACGGGTGGGTGCCGGTTTTGCTATGGATATCGGAAAAGTTACCGGTTTCACGAATAGTTTCTAAGCCAGGTGTGTTACACGGGACCAGCAGCATTGAAGCGCCTTGATGAACCGGCACATCCTTATTAGTGATTGCCATAACAATAATAAATTCCGCAACGTTGGCGCTAGATGAATACCATTTTTCGCCGTTAATAATCCATTCGTCACCATCAAGTTCGGCGCGACAGGTAAATAGTGATGGGTCGGCACCACCTTGTGGTTCGGTCATGGAATAACATGAGCTAATACGGCTATCGAGTAATGGTTGCAAATACTTTTGTTTTTGCGCTTCGGTGCCGTAGTGGGCAATAATTTCGGCATTGCCTGAATCGGGCGCCTGACAACCGAACACTACCATGCCCCAATTGGCATGACCCAGCTGCTCTTGCAATAGCGCAAGCTTTACTTGGCCATAACCTTGGCCGCCTAACGCTGGAGCTAAGTGGCATGCCCAAAGTCTTTTGGCTTTTACTTGTTCTTGCAGTGGATAAATAATCGATTGGTGTACAGGATGTGATTTATCAAACACAACATGCTCGCCCGGAAAGGCAATATCCAGTGGTTTAACTTCGCGATCAATAAAGTCGCGTGCCCAATCCAGTTTTTCTTGAAACTCAGGTTCTGTACTGAAATCCCATGCCATAATCTTTACCTGTTGCTTTTAAAATAACAATGTTATCTTACTGAGGGTGTCGAAGCTATGTCAATAAATATTCGCTAAGCCGTTGGCTTGTAAGTGAGGTTGAATTAAAAGGCTAATCTACGTCGGTAATTTTGATCGACATTACGCTAATACTCGACGCCCCTAAAGTTATAGTGTTTGGCTAATAGAGCTTAGCTTCTAACAACAAAAATCAGGAAACAAACTTATGCCCATTAAGCAGGCTAAAAATTTTGACGGACGAGTTGCGATTGTGACTGGAGCGGCTGGCGGTTTGGGTTTTGAATACGCCAAATTTTTAGCGCAGCGTGGCGCTAAGGTTTTGTTAAATGACTGGAGTTCTGACCCCTTCGGCAATGCCGGAAATGGAGATGACGATAAATTGGAAATAGCAGCGCAGTCGCTACAGGCACTGGGTGCAGAGCTGTTAGTTAATCGTGGCAGCGTAGCCTCCGAAGCTGATGCCAAAGCGATGGTTGCACAGGCGCTAGCGCAATGGGGTAGAGTGGATTTGCTGATAAACAATGCTGGTGTCACTGGAATGGATTTTTTCCCCAATGCGGATAATAGTGAAATCAAACGCATTTTTGAGATCAATTTTTTTGGGGCGCTTAATATGATGCATGCAGTGTGGGAATCTATGCTGCAACAGGACTATGGCCGCATCGTTAATATTTGTTCCACTTCTATGTACGGTGAATCATCGTCGATTGCTTACCCTTGCTCTAAGGCGGCATTGCATACGGCTACCCGTCAGGTTGCCTCGGCGGCCAGAAAATTAAATATCAAAGTGAATGCGGTTAATCCCGCCGCGATCACCCGTATGACGAGTCTGCTACCCGACAGCCCGCTTAAGCAACGCATGATGGAAGAGTGCCAGCCGGAAAAGATTGCGCCACTCGTTGCGTATTTGCTGGATCAGCAATGCGCGGTTAATGGCAAGTGCTTTTCTGCTAGCGGTGATAAAATAGCATGGTCCACTTTTGCTGAGTCTGAAGTATTAACAACCGAATATTCGGCCGATATAGATGCTGATGGGTCTGTGGAGGGAGTTGCCAACAGTATCGAGCAGCTAATGCAGGCCGATACTGTCCTAACGCCGGTGCATAGGAACGCCGATAGCCTAAGGCGCTTTGGTTTGCTCTAAACCTGGGATTCTTGACTTACTTTGATAGTTATCAGTAAGTTATGATAAAAAAAGTGAGCGTAATTGGCAGTGACTCCCAGCT
The DNA here is from genome assembly GCA_905480475.1 of uncultured Pseudomonadales bacterium. Lineage (GTDB taxonomy): Bacteria > Pseudomonadota > Gammaproteobacteria > Pseudomonadales > UBA7434 > UBA7434. Next base: position 6,681 of record CAJQQO010000345.1, read on the forward strand.
AATGGCTGGTTATTATTCGAACAGACAATTCTAGCCTAAACTTAAATGATATTAGTGCAAGGCTTATCGTTTTGCCGAAAGCGATTTCACGCTTGGGTGAACTGCATCTTTTAATCAGACGTAATAGTTATTAGCGATGATTCAATCGCACAACAGGCTTATGCGAATTGTTGAGAGCCATTTTTTTAGTTAAGCCACAGCAAAGAGTGGATCGATTATTTATACCTGCGGTCAAAAATAGCAGTTGGATAAAACAAAAATTTTAGCAATATCTTATTTGAAAAATAATTTCGAGCAGTTGAGAGACCTAAGTATGAGTCAAAGTGTTAGTCAGGGCGAAGCCAATAATGCTATTCCCAGCCCTTTCATTCCAGCGCCAGATCAGCAATGTCTATGCGGTAAGAAAAAGCAATTCGCTCAATGTTGCGGCTCAAAAAAACGTGATAGAAAGCCGCCAGCAGGCGTAATAGTTAAGCGCTCAATTGTGAGTGCCAGCTATTGTGATAAGTTGGTGGAGTATGCTGCACAACAAGTGCCTAAGCAGCTGGGCGTCACCTCAAAAGAGCACGGTCACGCCGCCGCAAAACAATCGGTTGGTCGTCAGTCGCTTGCTATTGATCTGAACGAAAAATCCAAGTCGGTATATAACTTGGTAGAGAAAATCTTTAAAGAGGTGGTGTCCTCGAAAATGAATATCGACATCAAGCATTTTGTTTTTCCAACGCTTATGCGCTACGAGTCTGGCGGTTATTACCATCGCCATACCGACTCCGAGGTTTATAACTGGGATAAAGGTGTTTGGGAGAAAAAAGCCGATAGGGATGTTAGCCTACTAATTTATCTCAATAACGATTTTCAGGGTGGCGACCTGCACTTTAATTATTTTAATTACACCTTCTCTCCACGTAAAGGTGATCTAGTATTATTTCCATCCGACCACCGCTATATGCATGAAGCACAAATGGTTTCAAAGGGCACGCGGTATGTCATTGTTTCATGGGGTTCTGGCAAAGAGCCATCGGGTCTTAGAACGATTGATGGTTAATACTTAAGAGTCAATTTCTCTCCGATCTATGCCGCAGTTTATGCGGCGTTTTTTTGCCGACTGCTTTTTCATAAGACTTATTTTAAAAACGTTAATACTTAATTCGCCTCAATTAATATCGATGGAATAATGGCATCATAAAAAAAGCGCCTTAGCTGGCTTTTGGTTTTGAGTTTAGGGCTGGGGTTGGATAAAAACGAAAGTATAATTCGGCTTGTCCATTCTTGTAATAAGGTTTTGTTTACCCAGTCTCTTAATAATCCCTTTGCCTTGGCGCGTTTATAAAAGGGGTTAATTAAGTCATCACCAATGGCAATCATATTGGCGTTATTCAGTGTAAGCTGGTTAATCAATGTTAAGTTATTTTCGTCACCCAAAAGTAATGTTGTTAGCTGGCTTTTTTGACTTTCAATAATAATAAATACCACGGTTTCAACAAAAAATTCTTCTGGCTGTTGGCAGTTTTTTAATACGGTTTTTAGTTGTGCCTGCAGGCTGCTTAAGTTGTGCGCAACCACCTCTGCCAGCAGTTCTTCCTTGTTACTAAAGTGTCGGTATAAGGTGGCTCTGCCAATCTCGGCTTGTGCAGCAATATCATCCATCGTTGTTTTTAGTAAGCCATTGTCTTCAAAGCAGTTAGTTGCTGCTAGAAGAATTGCGTTGCGAGTTTGCTGGCTGCGCACATTCCGCGTATTTAAAATTTGTGATGTCATTCGTGAACCCGTGGACATTAAAAGGCTGCTGTTCTGTAGCGATTGTAATGGATTTATATGAGACATAATGATTAAATTTGTCTCATTAATAAGTCATCGAAGTGCGCGCGCTTAATCTCAAGGTACTGGTATGTTTGGAGATAATATTCTTGGCCCGGTAAAGCAATGGGGTTATTTGGTTAGGGATCTTGATGAGGCTATGGATTGCTGGATTAATCAGCTAGGTATTGGCCCTTGGTGGGGTTATAGAAATGTACCCGCGGTCGCGGTGGTCGATGGCCAACAAAGCGATATAGTGATGAGCGTAGGGCTTGCCTATCATCAGGGCATGCAGATTGAGTTAATCCATCAAACCAATACGGCGAATTCACCTTATCAATATTTTTATCAACGCATTAATGCCGGTAGTAATGAAGCGCAAGTATTGCAGCAAGTGGCTTATATGGTTCCCGATGTTAATGCAGCGATTAACGAATGTGAATCTCGCGGTATGAAAGAAGTTGGTCGTATATTGCCAAGCCCTGATGCCGCTTATGTTTATATGAGCTCGCCAGCCATGGCCGGCATGGCAATAGAGTTGATGCCTTTTGATCAAGGCTTTCTTGATGAATACCAACGTTGCGCAGCTGAAGCGGCGCAATGGGATGGCAGTGATCCTTACCGTCTTATCAGCTTTTAATACCGTAAACGTTTTTATAAATAGCTATTAACTAATGGCTATTAAAATCTAATCAAATAATGATTTGGAGTAACAATGAGTCAGTTAAACGATCAGTTAATTAAAGATGCACTACAAGCCTATGTCGATAATATTACCGAGGGCAATCTCGAAGGTATTATTGACTTGTTTGCTGAAGATGCAGTGGTAGAAGATCCGGTGGGTACTGAGCCAAAACGCGGTCATGCAGAATTGCGCGAGTTTTATCAAGCGGCCTGCGATAGTGTTGCAAAAATGGTACTCGAAGGTAATGTCCGTGCTGTTGGAACGTGGGGCGCTTGTGCGATGTTAGCTTATCCTAAAGGCGCAGAAGATACTTTAGTAATAGAGACATTAGATGTTATGCAATTTAATAGCGAAGGAAAGATTATTTCAATGAACGCCTATTGGGGCGATAGTAATATGCGTGCTCTGTAGTTAACACTTTTTATGTTTTGGAATGTAAAATGAAATATTTTCCGCTTGTCTGTTTGTTTGGAATGTCCTTGGTATTTTCTTTTAGTGCTTCCCTGCAAGCCAAAGATCGACCTAACGTTATTATTATGGTGGCCGATGATCTTGGTTGGGCCGATGTGGGTTTTCATGGTGGTGATATTGATACGCCTTCGCTGGATCAGTTGGCAGCGCAGGGCATGCAGTTAAATCGATTTTATACTACGCCCATATGTTCGCCGACGCGCGCGGCCTTAATGACGGGTCGTGATCCAATTCGGCTAGGTGTTGCCTATGCAACGATTATGGCTTGGGATAATACCGGTATCCATCCTGACGAACACTTTATGCCGCAGAGTTTTTTATCCGCAGGCTATCAAACTGCCATGGTAGGTAAGTGGCATTTAGGTCATGCGCAGCAAACCTATCATCCGAATAATCGTGGCTTTGAACATTTCTATGGGCATCTACATACCGAAGTGGGTTACTACCCGCCGTTTGCCAATCAAGGTGGGCGCGACTTTCAAGCCAATGGTGTAGAGATTGATGACCAAGGTTACGAAACTTATTTGCTTGCCGATGAGGCTACGCGTTATATAAAAGCGCGTGATAAAAACAAACCGTTTTTTATGTATATGCCGTTCATCGCACCGCATACGCCCTTCGATGCGCCGGATGATTTGAAAGAGAAATACGCCGATGTAAAAGATGAGCGTGAAATGAGTCGCAGCAAAAACTCCGATGAAACACGCAAGATGATGAAGATGCTGGGCCAATCCAGTGCGCGACCCATTTACTCGGCTGTGGTAGAAGGTATGGATCGCTCCATAGGGAGAGTGTTAGCAACTTTGGATGAAGAAGGAATTGCCGACAACACTATCGTATTGTTTTTTAGCGATAACGGTGGTGCAGTCTATGCAGGCGGCGGCGCATACAATGCACCATTGCGTGGCGGTAAAGGCGATACCTTTGAAGGTGGTATCCGTGTGGTTGCGACGATGCGTTGGCCGGCAGAAATTAAAGCCGGTGAAAAGCTCGATCAAATTATGAGTGTGATGGATGTGTTTCCAACCTTAGCTGCTGCTACAGGTGTTGAGCCGCAAAATACGCGCAAGTTTGATGGTAGAAATATGTTACCTGCTGTAAAGGATGATCAGCCCATTGCACTAGAAGATAATTTGTACTTTGTCTCGGAGACGCCGTTGTTTGGATCATTTAGTCTTACCACCTTTAACGAAAAGTGGAAGCTGGTCCAACAAATCGAGCAAGATCAGATTCATATTGAAGTGACTAATTATTTATTTGATATTGAAAAAGATCCCCATGAATATCATAACCTCGCTGATGATTATCCTGACTTGGTTGCATCAATGGCTAAACAGATTCGCAACCGACGCGCGCTTTATCCTATTAATGGTACGCGCTCACAATTGGTTCCACCGCCGGGTTGGCGTGCGCCAATTAGTTGGACTGACTATCCGATTCCAGTTAAAAAGCTACAAGCAAAAACCGCCCATGGCATGGTGCCGGAATACGGTTTGCGCGTTATGGATATGCGCCATGGTGAACGCGGTCGATTAATCTACGATTGCACACCCAAATGGTGGTTAGCCGGTATATGTATTGGCGAGCAAGATGAAGCTCAGGCCGAATAAATGTTAGATAAAGTACAGCAGCGCAGAGGTCGTTATGTTTAGGGAATATGATAGCTACGACGGTTTAGGTTTAGCTGAGTTAATAAAAAAACAGCAGATCAGTAGCGCCGATATTATCGATGAAATGCGTGGCCGTATTGATGCACTGAACCCTGAGTTAAACGCCGTTGTTCAGTTGTTCGAAAGTGAGCTAAAACAAGCGGTGGTGAGCGACGCAGTTTTTTCCGGCTTGCCAATGTTGTTAAAAGATTTAAATATTTACTGCCAAGGTCAGTATACTCGCAACGGTAGTAGGCTTCCTAAAGGCATGCCGGCGGCGCAAGATAGCGAGTTGGTCAAGCGCTATCGAAAAGCCGGTTTAATTATTGCCGGACAAACCAACTCACCAGAGTTTGGCCTCTCGCCTTCTACCGAACCTAAATTAAATGGCCCAACGCATAATCCTTGGAAAAGAGGTATATCTCCGGGTGGATCAAGTGGTGGCGCTGCTGCGGCAATTGCCGCGGGTATAGTGCCTTTTGCGAATGCTAGTGATGGTGGTGGTTCGATTCGCATCCCTGCATCAGCTTGTGGTTTGTTTGGATTAAAACCTTCACGGGGCCGAATTTCTCAAGCGCCGTATTTGGGTGAAGGTTGGAATGGCTTTTCAACGCATCATGCGATTACTCGTTCGGTTCGCGACAGCGCAGCGCTATTAGATATCTCACAAGGTTATGTAGCTGGCGATCCTTATACGGCACCGCAACCGGCTGGTAGTTACCTTGCCGAGTGTCAGCAGCAGCCAAAACCGCTGAAGATTGCTTTTAATACGCTTAACCCTATGGGCTTACCCGTCGATCCGGATTGTATTGCGGCCGTCCAGCATGCGGCAGCGCTTTGTGAATCCTTAGGCCATAGTGTTGAAGAGGCGGCGCCTGAATTTGACGCGGTGGAATTATCGATGAGTTTGTATGGAATTATCGGCCCGCATATATTAGCGACTGTTAGAGAGCTGGAGGAGCAATTAGGTCGCAGTGCGAATGATGATGAGCTAGAAGAATTAACTCGTTTGATGATGGCAACTGCCAGTGAGCAAAGTGCCGAAGACTATGTAAAGATGCAACGCAGCATGCATAAAATTACGCGTCAGCTTGCGCCATTTTGGCAAAGTTATGATCTTTACTTAACGCCAGTTATTGGAATGCCACCACAAGCGCACGGCAGTTTGTTATATAAAAGTGGCGATGACTATGAAAGCTATGGCATAACAATGGCCACCTATAGTCCCTTTGCTGGAATGGCCAATTTAACCGGTCAACCTTCAATGTCGGTACCGCTTTATTGGAACGATAAGCAGTTACCAATTGGTGTGATGTTTACCGGAGCCTACGCTGATGAAGCGACGCTATTCCGGTTGGCTGCTCAGCTAGAGCGGCAACAACCTTGGTTTGATCGAAGGCCCTAGCCGCGATAGCTGCAATAGCTGCAATAGCCATGGCCGAGATATCTATAAGCGTCGCGTCAGCTAAAAAAAGCAGTGATAGTGAGAAGATAAAAAACTCTGCAGATAGGTAAATAGTTAGCGGCGATAAGAAAAAAGTTTTTCCGCTTTTCAAATTAATTATAACAAGCGATTTAAAATCGAGCGATTCGTTTAATATCATAGCAAATAAATACACAATTTTACTTTTTCCAAAGCTTTTCGGCTCGGCATTTGCGGTCTTTAGGTGTAAGATTTTTATCCAATTATTTGCATTCACAGTAAATTTCCAGATTTTCCATTGGGTGTAGCCTTTTGTGCTTGTCCTGATCTAATGTTAGCGATGCGTTTTAGCGACATTGAGTTTAACGTTATTAATTCCAAGAGTGTTTTTTTAGCAGCTGATATTTATTTCAATTGCTAATATTTTTTTTAAATCGAAAGAGGGGTGGGGTATGGCATTATCAAAAAAACTAGCAGCAGAATTTATTGGTACGTTTTGGTTGGTACTTGGCGGTTGTGGTAGTGCGGTGCTGGCAGCAGCATTTCCCGATGTTGGAATTGGTTTATTAGGCGTCTCCTTGGCATTCGGTTTAACAGTATTAACTATGGCCTATGCGATTGGTCATATATCAGGTTGCCATTTAAATCCTGCGGTATCGATTGGTTTGTGGTCGGGTGGTCGATTCTCGCTTGCAGAGCTAGGCCCCTATGTTGCAGCGCAAGTTGCTGGTGGTATTTTTGGCGCGGCAATATTATATTTTATTGCAACAGGTCAAGCGGGCTTTGATCCAAGTGCAGGTTTTGCGTCTAACGGTTATGGTGAGCACTCGCCCGGCGGTTACAGTATGACGGCGGCACTGCTAACAGAAGTTGTTATGACGTTTATGTTTTTAATGATTATTTTGGGTGCTACTGATAAGCGTGCACCGCAAGGTTTTGCACCTTTGGCCATTGGTTTGGGTTTAACGCTTATTCATTTAATTAGTATTCCTGTGACGAATACTTCAGTGAATCCTGCAAGAAGTACCGCTGTTGCAATTTTCCAAGGTGATTGGGCAATTTCACAATTGTGGCTGTTCTGGCTTGCACCATTGTTTGGCGCTTTATTAGCTGGCATTGTTTATCGCTGGTTTGAAAGCGATGACGAGAGTTGATCACAGTAAGTGGTAAATTTGTAAGACCTTAAAAAGCCGGGAAACCGGCTTTTTTTATGCGAGCTTGTTAATAATTATTACTGGTATACTAGCAATTTTTTGCGCTATACAAAAAATATTCGATCTGGTTTTAGCAAAAATATTGTCGGTATCAATAATAAGTGATAACCCAAGAGCTCTACTATGGAAGCTTCGTTTCTTACTCAAATCATGTTGCCTGCTGTGCTTGGCCTGATAATGTTTGGTATGGGATTAAGCTTAACCAAAGAAGATTTTCTTCGTCTTTGGCGCATCCCCAAGCCGGTTTTTGTTGGTTTGTTTGGGCAGCTATTACTATTGCCTTTTATCGCTTACGCAATCGCCGTAGCATTTGATTTGTCTGCGCCCTTGGCGATTGGTCTAATTATTTTGGCTGCCTGTCCCGGTGGCACTATGTCTAATGTGATTAGTCATTTGGGTAAAGCCAACCTAGCCTTGTCGGTTACTTTAACGGCCATCACTACGGTGGTTTGTGTTTTCTCTACGCCTTTTATTATTCGTTTGGCGATTGCTGAGTTTGCGGAAGCATCGGATCAAAGCTTTTCATTATGGAGTACAACAATCGGTTTGGTGTTTGTCACCTTAGTGCCAGTGTTAGTCGGCATTACTGTGCGACATCAATACGCCGAGTTTGCTATTCGTAGCGAGGTTTTTTTTAGACGATTCTCCGGTATGTTTATGCTGTTTATGATTGCCGCTATTTTAATTCAGAAGCGTGGTACTTTAATGGATTCCTTTACGCAAATGTTTGGTGCAACGCTGGCGCTTAATCTGGTGGCAATTGCTGTAGGTGTTTTACTGGCGCGCTTATTTCGTTTGTCGGTGCGCGATTCGGTCACCTTGGGAATTGAAGTGGGTATTCAAAATGCTTCTATGGCGATGTTGATTGCTATCACATTTCTACAAACGCCGGCTTACGCAACTTCGGCAGGGGTTTATGGCCTAACCATGTATATCGGCGCAGGCTTATTAGTCTATGTAGCTAAGTTGGTGGCTAAAAAATCCTAAGCGTTATTTGAAAAAAACCAATATAAAAACGTGATATAAAAATCAGCACAAAAAAATACGGCCTCTAATAATTAGAGGCCGTAAGATTTATTCTAACAAGTTTTTATTGACTGTCTTGTTTGCTTACCAAGCTATTGATAAGCGACTGCTCATTAGAAGTTATAGGTACCTTGCAATGCTATGCTGCGCGGACGATCAAAGAAGCCGTAGTAAGCCAGGCCTTGTTGTCCACCTGTTGCACCTGCAACCAAAGTTGATGATGCAGGGATCTCAGCAGCGTAGGTTGTTACAACTTCATCGGTAAGATTTTTACCAATGAGCGCAACTTCCCAATCGCCATTGGTTGCTGCAACGGCTAAGCGTGCGCCAACTTTAGTAAACGCATCTTGTTCGATACGTGGATCTAACGAAGGTGATACTAGGTAGTCATCGTAGTAATTTAGATCGATAGTGGCTTTAAACTCAAGCGAGCCGTTAATTGGGAATACAAAGTCAGCGGCGGCACTGGCTGTCCATTCGGGCGTATAAACCTGACGTTCGCCAGAAAAGCTACAAGTCGTTGGGTCAGTGCTAGTAACAGTGCTCGGCTCCTGCTGTTCCTGACGGAAGTAACATTCGCCATTTGCGTAGTCTTCAAATTCAAAATCAAGATACGCGGCAGAACCGGATAGTGTTAACCACTCGGCTGCACGCCAGCGACCATCAAGTTCAACACCTTCAACTTTCGCTTCGGCTGCATTCCCTACATTAAAGCCTAAACCGCCATCAAAAATACTGACCTGTAAATCTTCATAGTCAGTACGGTAAACGGCAACGTTAAGTTCAGCTGCACCATCTAACATAGTCATCTTGGCGCCAAACTCATAACTGGTGGCTTCTTCTTCTTCAAACTCAAATACACCAACCGGGCTTGGGTCTTCTCCAGCCAAGGTTGTTAATGCCAGCGGGATTCCAACGCTCGGATCTGGTGATGCGTTTGAGCGAACATCAAAACCGCCGGATTTAAATCCAGTGGTGTATGTTGCATAAACCATCATGTCTTCATTGATATCAAATTGAAAATTGGCCAAGGGTGTAAAAGCTGTTTCGTCACGGTCGCCACTAATCGCATGTGGCTCAGCGCGTAAGGCGTTTTCTGCGAAAGCTAGTGCAGGTATGCCCAGTGGAGTAATTGGGTTTGGCCCTGTTGTTGAAGTAACTAACGCACGGCTAGCTGATTTACTTTCATCGGTATATCGACCCCCTAAGGTTAATCGAGCGCGATCAGTAATATTCCATGTGCCTTGAATAAATACAGACCAAATATCCGCATCTTGTTCAAAAGTACGTTGGTTGTCGTAACCAATCAGCGAAGTACTTAGCCCACCTAATGCACTGCCTTGAGGAACAAGGAAGTTATCTTTAAAGCTTAAGTCGCTGGTTTGATAGAACAGACCACCAATGTATTCAAAAGTATCACCTACTGGCGATACGATACGAAGTTCCTGACTCCATTGGTCATACTCTTCTTGCAAGCCCAAGGTAAAAGTATTGGCACCTGTGTAATCACAGTCGCAAAGCTCATCGTAGTCGTAAGCGCTAAAACCGGTAATCGAGGTTAAAGTGTTTTCGCCCAGTAAATATTCAACCGTTAAAACAAAGTTATCGGTTTCATTTTCGCTGGTATCACCATTGGCTTGGCGCTTAAAGTCCTGAGTTGCATCTAATGTGCCGCCTCCGGTAATTCCGCCATAGATAGTTGAAAAGCCAAAACCGGTTTCGCCAGCAGTATCGTTAATCACTTCGATATTACGGCCATTAACATCAAAGCTGGCATGTTCCAGTTTTAATGTTGCGCGTAAATTATCGGTGGCTTGCCAGTCTAAGGTGCCACGCAATACTTGCTCTTCTGAATCGGCTTCATCTTGTCCGCTTATGGTGTTTTCGTAATAGCCATCAAAGGTACGCTGTAAAATGGCTAAGCGTGCACCAAGTGTCTCGCTAAGTGCGCCAGAGGCAACAAAGCGAAAATCTTTTTCACCATGGTCTGGTGAGTAAAGCGCAGTGATCGACGATTCAAATTCATCGCTGGGTTTAGCGGTAGTGATATTGACCGCGCCAGCCACACTGTTTTTACCAAATAAAATACTTTGCGGGCCGCGCAATACTTCAACGCGTTCCAAATCAAACAGTGGTGCACGAGCTAATTGCGCGCGACCATAATGTATGCCATCGACATAAGTCCCTACCGACTGCTCAAAACCTTGGTTAATACCAGAGCTAATACCACGGATGCTGATGGTGGTGCTGATACCGGTTTGGTTAATAGTAAAGTTGGGTACAAAAGCGGAAAGATCTTGCAGATTGGCAATGCCGGCGTCATTGAGTTTTTCACCTGACAGCACACTCACCGATAGAGGTACATCTTGCAGGCTCTCAACACGCTTTTGCGCGGTAACAGTGATTTCTTGTAGCATCAATGCTTGGGCAGCGGTGGTGCTGTGCCAAGCCGCTGAACTGCTAGCAATAATTGCTGCCATCAGCGTCGATACTTTTAGCGTTGATTTTTTAAGGTGTTGATTATGAGTAGTCATCTCAATTCCCTCTATTTAGTTTGTATGATAATTATTGTCAGCGTGTGCAAAGTTGAATTCGTTATTCAAGAAAGCTTGGGTCGCGATTTAACATCAGTTGATAAAGTGGTTGGAAATTAGCCCATTTAACTAAATCACTGCCGTTGTACTCACGAGTTTTTAATGCGGTGTCGTGATCAATTAATTGTAGTTCACCTGCGGCTTGTGCGGATAGTTGACTACGACACAAACTCTCCATCGTCATAAACAATCCTGCCGCAATATCGACAGATTTGCCAACAGTAATAAGTCCATGGTTCTTGAGAATCGCCGCTTGCATGTCACCGAGTGCTTCGGCAATCTCATCACCCTCGCTAGTATCTTCGACTACTCCTTGAAAATGCTCATAAATCACATGGTTTTGGTAAAACATGCAGGCATCTTGCGAGATTGGTGCTAACAATTGTCCTAAGGCGCTGAATGCGCGGCCGTTAGGTGAGTGCGAGTGCGCGACAGCATTAATATCTTCGCGGTACGCATGCAGCCTAGAATGAATCGCAAAAGCGGCAGTATTTACTAAAGCGTTTCCTTCAACAATTTTTCCGCTGTGATCAACTCGCACTAAATCAGAACTTTTAATCAGTGAAAAATGCATACCAACGGGGTTTACCCAAAACTGATCCTTATACTCGGGATCACGCACACTTATATGGCCCGCGACACCTTCATCAAATTGCAAGTAACCAAAGACTCGAAATGCAGCAGCCAAACGTTGTTTGATATAAGTTCGCTCTTCGGCAACAGAGCCAAACTCCGAAGGAGGTAAGGGGGTAGACATTGTTTCTTTATTACCAATAGTGGTTCGGTCTAATTCTTTTTCTATATCAGTTAGCATTTTTTTCTCCGGTTTGTTCGCTAATTAAACGAACGTCCTGCTATTTATATACGGGCTTAATTTGCGGACTAAAGATTGGTGACTTTGGACGATAAGTGAGTTCAAGGACTTATTCATCGCATACTATCCAGTCGCTAATGATGACTCAAATGAATTTAGGACTATGTTATCTATGCATAACATGCATTATCCTGTCCGGTATCAATTTATAGATCGATAGCGTTTTGAGAGTGCGTGTTTATGGCAAAGATTGATTTAAATCTTATGGCTGTTTTAGAGGCTGTCTATGATGAAGGCAGTACTTCGCGCGCCGGTGAAGTGTTATTTTTAAGTCAATCAGCGGTGAGTCATGCCTTGGCACGATTGCGTGATATTTATCAAGACCCGTTGTTCCTAAGGCAAGGGCATCGCATGTTGCCTACACCGTTAACCGAGCGAATAATTGCCAAAGTGAAAACGGGTTTAAGAGAGATTCGTAGCTCGGTTGATGAGGCGCATAGTTTTGATCCTCTAAAGAATCAACAAGCGTTTCACTTGGGTATGCGGGATGCGATAGAGACCGCATTACTTGCGCCCTTAGTATCGCAATTGGATAAAACCGCACCCTTAGTACATATAACGAATCGGCATATCGCGCCCAATGATATCGAGGCGCAGTTAAATCTTGGCAAGCTCGATGCGTGTATAGATTTGTTGAAGCCAGTTAGCCCGCAGGTTTATCACACTTTATTATTTACTGAAAAGTTAGCCTTGGTTGCTCGCAAGGATCATCCAGTATTTAAAGGTCAGTGTACGCTGGATGATTTTTTGCAGTACCGTCAAGTGTTAGTCACGCCACTGGAAAATGAACCTGAATGGGTGGATCATGCATTAGCGAGTCGTGGTTTGCGCCGTAATGTCACGCTGAGATGTCAAAGTTACTCAAGTGCTTTGCAAGTATTGTTAGATTCAGATCATCTATCCATTATGCCGCGTGGATATGTTGAGTTACAGCAGCAGTTTTTTCCCATTAAATATACCGATGTGCCTTTTGATGTGCCCAATATCGAGGTTCATCTTTATTGGCATCAACGTCATGATTCAGATACGGCCAATAAATGGTTGCGCCGGCAGTTAGTTGTTGCCCTAAGTAAAGTGGCGTCGATCAAGGTAAATAAAACCGCCATGGAGTTAGTCAATTTAACTCGTGAAATCTAATTGAAAATGCTATCACTCTTTATCTGCGAAAAGCGGTGGATAAAGAGTGATAGCATAAAGCACGGCTTAGCTTATAAAGAAGCAGGGTTCTTCTTTTTAATTTTGGGCCATTTTTTATCAGCAGTTACAATTCGGCCGTCAGTATCTTTAAGCCACTGCGCTTGAATGCCTGAATCAAGATTTAAATAGGTCTTACCGTTAATAACACGATAAACTTCCGGATCACCAATAAATTTTTTGCCAACTGATACGCCAAAAGCGCAATAACCGTTATAGGCCGGGATATATTTTTCTGGGCTAGCTTTAAAGGTTTGCATATTTTCTTTGCTTGAGAAAGTATACGTTGCGCCATCATGATTGGCGGTGTAGTTGCCATTGCCACGCAGTGGGCGTTTGTCTGTATGGTATGTGACTACGTCATAGCCTTGTACTGCGGGTGTGCTATGGTAGTTGCTGCCGGCTATTGCGTTGCTACTAATAGCGATTAGGGCAATTGCGCTAATCAAGCCGGTAAATAATTTTTTAATATTCATTTTTGGATTTCCTAACTAATAATAAAGATGGATTGAATTGATTTAGGTGTTCAGGGATCTCGTTAATACTTTAACGATTTCCTGAAAGCCATCATTTCAAACTGTCATTGGTTTATAAATGCTATAAGCTCGCGGTTTAATGCTGTATCGTACTTTTTTCAATATCGCGTATTTTGATAGCAGCATTTATTTTGAGCGCTGTTATCCCTTTGCCATACGCCGGAGTGTCTTCCAGCAATCCGCTAGTCTATGTAAACGCTTGGCACGATTAAGTACTTGTTGTTCCTTATGGCTGGCTTTAAAGGAAGTTGAGAGCTGTAAGAAGCGCAGCATCTTGGCGTGATCGCTTATTCGTAAAATTCTAAATAGCAGATGTTTAAGCGGCTTTGGAAAACTGATTTTTTCATCACTATCGCGTTGAAAAGCAGATGCGTAATCAATGATAAAAAGCTGGCCTTGTTTGTCCAGCAGCATATTCGCCATGCGCAAATCATTATGTGTGACTCCAGCGGCATGAAAACTATTGACCGCGTTGCGAAGTTGCTCACGAAGGGACGCTTGGTCTGCCAGTAGTTCACGAGTAGGCTGTTCGCCGCAGAGCGCTTGCATACTAAAACCATGTTGGCCGTAACGCCCGTAAAATTCCGGTACTGCGTCAAAGCCTTGCAGTTTTTTTAACGCCGCAGTCTCGCGATAAATTAATACTTTGCAGAGTGTGTATCGAATAAGTGGCCGGGCATGCGAATAATCTTTTACCACCATAGAGCGGCCATTACGTGTGACGCAAAATACATTCGCTTTTAGTGATGAATTCGAGCGCTGTAGAGTGGCGTAATGATCGTAGCGATTAGCCGCGCTCGGAAAGGCTTTATTAAGGCTTATTGATCTGGCTGATGTTACTTTCTGGCTTTGCAAAACGGGGTATCCAATGGCTGAGTTGACGTTAAGCCTATGTTTTCACCGCTAGCTGATACGAACTATGTCGATTCGTCCAAATTTCTTGTTCCATCGTATTTAA